>NZ_JBFBMD010000009.1:0-175088 GCF_040686915.1 Rhodococcus sp. NPDC077669
CCCGCTCCACCGCCGCCTCACCCGACGGCATCTCCGCAGCCCCCAGACGTTTACGAAGATCGGCCAATTTACCCGCAGTGGTATGGATATCGGGTTCGGTTGTCGTCATGCAGATGTCCCCTACGTGTGTGTGGAAAGCAAGGTGCGGATGGTCAGTTGGTCGCGAGTGATCGGGCGATGACGAGACGCTGAATCTGGTTGGTGCCCTCGAAGATCTGCGTGATCTTGGCGTCGCGCATGTAGCGCTCGACGCGGAAGTCTCTGGTGTAGCCGTACCCGCCGAACACCTGCACGGCGTCGGTCGTCACCTTCATGGCCGCATCGGTAGCGATCAGCTTGGCCACAGAAGCGTTGCGGGAGTAAGGAAGTCCGGCGTCCCGACGGCGAGCCGCGTCGAGATAGGTCGCGCGTGCGGAGTCGACTGCGGCGGCCATGTCCGCCAGCACGAACCCCAGACCCTGATGGTCGATGATCTTCTTGCCGAACGCAGTGCGTTCCTGCGCGTACTTCACGGCATCGTCGAGTGCAGCCTGGGCGATTCCGACTGCGACAGCGGCGATTCCGAGCCTTCCGGCGTCCAGCGCACTGAAGGCGATCTGCAGTCCTTGACCTTCCGCTCCGATGCGCCATTCGGTGGGAACGTGCACGTTGTCGTAGTGCGCCGACGTGGTCGGGATCGCATGCAACCCCATCTTCTCCTCGGGCTTGCCAAAACTGAGGCCTTCGGTCCCGTCGGGAACGAGAAAACACGAGATCCCTTTGGAGCCTTCGCCGGTGCGGGCGAACAGGTTGTAGAAATCAGCAACACCGCCGTGGGTGATCCATGCTTTGGACCCGTTGACCGTGTACCCACCGTCGGCCGCGCTCGCCTTGCAACCCAGGGCCGCTGCGTCGGAACCGGCCTGCGCCTCGGACAGCGAATAGGCACCGATCTGCGACCCGCCGAGCATGTCGGGAAGCTTCTCGGCCTTCTGCTGATCGGTACCGAACGCCATTACGGGATAGCAGGCCAAACCGTGCACGCTCACCGCGACTGCAACGGCCGCCCATCGTGATGCCAATTCCTCGAGTACTTGGAGGTACACCTCGTACGGCTGACCTCCGCCGCCCCATTCCTCCGCGTACGGCAGGCTCAACAGTCCGGCTTCGCCGAGAGTGGCGAACACTCCCGTCGGATAGGTCTCGTTGCGCTCGTGTTCGTCGACGATCGGGTCGAGCACCTTGTCTGCCACATCGCGGGTCAGCGCGAGAAGGTCGCGCGCTTCGGCGGTGGGCAACAGACGAGCGACGGGCACTAGAACCTCCGGGATGTTCGGCATCAGTACTGAAGAATGATCCGCAGTACTGATGCACAGTACTGCACAAGACGATGCAGTACCATCCTGGATGTGAACGCACCCGTGACCTCGCATGCCACGGCTCGCCGTTCGGAATTGTTCGACCAACTCGTCAGCCTGTTCTTGGCCGAGGGGTTCGCTCACCTGACGCTCGACACCATCGCGGCTCGCCTCCGCTGCTCCAAATCCACCTTGTACACGTTGGCGTCGAGCAAGGATCAGCTGGTGGGCGGCGCAACCGTGCACTACTTCAAGTCCATGACCACCCAGGTCGAGAATGCGGTCGCCGAGGTCGACGGAACCCGCAACCGCATCACCACGTATCTCACCGCAGTCGGTGCCGCTCTGGAATCGGCGTCCGAGCAATTCATGACCGATCTCGCGTCGCTCGAATCGGCCCGTTCGGTGTACGAACGCAACACCGCAATCGCGGCACGACGGGTCCAGGAGCTGATCAGCGAGGGTGTGGCGAGTGGCGAGGTACGCGACGTCCATGCGGCATTCGTCGGTGACGTCGCATCCTCGGTCATGGTGCGCATCCAGACGCGCGAGGTGTTCCGCCTGACCGGTCTGAGTGACGGCGACGCCTACCTCGAACTGGCGAAGTTGTTGACGGCGGGTATCGGGGCGTAGTGCCGGCACCGGGGAATGAATCGACCCGGCTGAGCGCTGAGTCGTACGAACATAGTTGATCCTTCAACGAAAGAGCGCACGATGAAGAAGATCGGATTTCTGTCCTTCGGACACTGGTCACCGTCCCCGCAGTCGCAGACCCGATCGGCATCGGATGTGCTGTTGCAGTCGATCGACCTCGCGGTCGCGGCCGAGGAACTCGGAGCCGATGGCGCGTACTACCGCGTCCATCACTTCGCCAATCAGCTCTCGTCACCGTTTCCGCTGCTCGCCGCCGTCGGAGCCAGGACGAGCACCATCGAAATCGGTACCGGCGTCATCGACATGCGGTACGAGAATCCCTTCTACATGGCCGAGGATTCCGGCTCTGCCGACCTCATCTCGGGCGGGCGGTTGCAACTCGGCGTGAGCCGGGGATCGCCCGAACAGGTCATCGAGGGGTACCGCCACTTCGGATACTCCCCCGCGGAGGGCTCCGACCACGCAGACATGGCTCGCGAGCACACCCGCATCTACCTCGACCTGCTGGAAGGCAAGGGCTTCGCTCAGCCGAACCCGCGGCCGATGTTCCCCAACCCGCCTGGCCTGCTGCGCCTCGAACCTCACGCACCGGGTCTGCGCCAACGCATCTGGTGGGGCGCAGGCACCCGCGAGACGGCCGAGTGGACGGCGCGCCAGGGCATGAATCTGATGAGCTCCACACTTCTCAGCGAAGACACCGGGGTGCCTTTCCATCAGTTGCAAGCCGAACAGATCGAACGCTTCCACAAGACGTGGAGCGACGCGGGCCACGACTTCGCTCCTCGAACATCCGTGAGCCGCAGCATCTTTCCGATCGTCAACGATCTCGACCGCGCCTACTTCGGCCGAGAGGGCAGCGGCGACGACCAAGTCGGCTACCTCGACGGCGGCAAGGCTCGTTTCGGCAAGACCTACGCGGGTGAGCCCGATCGGCTGATCGAAGAACTGGCAGCGGACGAGGCGATCGCCGCCGCGGATACTCTGCTGCTCACCGTCCCGAACCAGTTGGGTGTGGAGTACTGCGCACACGTTCTGGAGACGCTGCTGCGCGACGTGGCCCCCGCACTGGGGTGGCGTTGATCACTCGGTGACCAGGGGCGATTGGTTTCGGCGGATACGGGTACTGGCAGCTCGTTCACCCGCCCCCACCTGCCAGGAGTCCTCATGCTCAAACGCGACGTATCCGCGCGCCTCGATGTAGACATCACCGCCGCCACCACTCTCGAATTTCAGATCGCCATCGCACCGCATCCCGGTACGACGGTCACCGAGTCACTCTCCTTTGTTCTCGACGGCAATCCCGTCGAGGCGAAGGAGGTCAGCGGACCGCACGGCAACCGCATTCACGTCATGCCCGCCGACGTCGGCAACTTGCAGGTCTCGTACGACGCCACCATCCTGGGCAACACCACCCCGGCCCCCGTCACCGACTACGACATGTCGCTCTACCTTCGGCCCAGCCGTTACGCCGAGGCCGACAAGTTCTACGGTTTCGCCGCAACAGAATTCGGCGACTACGCCGATTCCGAGGAACTGCTGGCCAAGATCTCCGCCTGGGTGGGCGCGCGCCTGAATTACGTTCCAGGAAGCAGTGATCCGATCGACGGAGCCGTCGACACGCTGCTTGCAGGCCAGGGAGTGTGCCGCGACTACTCGCATCTGGTCGTCGCGATGCTCCGCGCTGTCAATGTTCCTGCCCGCCTCGTGGCCGTGTACGCGCCCGGATGCGATCCGATGGATTTCCATGCCGTCGCCGAGGCGTTCGTCGGCGGCCAGTGGCGTGTCGTCGACGCCACGTGCCTGGCACCGCGGTCCACTCTGGTTCGCATTTCGGTAGGCCGCGATGCCGCCGATACCGCATTCCTGGACAACCACAAGGGTGCCATCACGCTGAACAGTTCCGTCGTCACAGCCGTGGTCGACGGCGAGCTTCCGCACGACGACATCACCGAGCTGGTCTCCCTCACCTGAACGCCGCGGTCGCTCGAGTGATGTAGATCACTTTCCCGTGACGTTTGCTTTCGGCGTCGAAAACCGACTAAGTATCCGTTACCAACAATCACAGCCACCCGAAAGGTGCACACCATGAGCTTCATCGACAAGGCCAAGAACGCAGCAGAAGACGCCATCGGCAAGGCGAAGGAAGTTGTCGGCGACGCAACCAACAACAAGGACCTCGAAGCCGAGGGCAAGAAGGATCAGGGTTCGGCCGGCGTCAAGAAGGTCGGCGAGAACATCAAGGACACCTTCAAGTAACCAGCAGCCCCGCATCGAGTGCCGCCGGTCACCGCGATCGGCGGCACTTGGTTTCTGCTCACCCCCCACTTCTCGGAACGGAACCCTCATGATTGCAACATCGGACACCACAACCACCAAGCGCCGCGGCGGATTCGCCTCGAAGTTGGCCCTCCTCGTCACGGTCGTGCTCGTTGCGGCACTGGTCATCTTCGTGCTGCAGAACACCGTTCACAGCACGATCAACTTCCTCGGCTGGAACTTCGATCTCGGGCAGGGCGTCGCAATGCTCGGTGCAGCCGTCGTCGGAGCGATCATCGCGCTGACGGCAACAGCAGCAGTCAAGGTTCGACGGGCCGTCCGCTGACAACCTCCCCCACGACAGGACTTCCCGCATGATCCCGCTGCTGGCCCGCAAGTATCTTTACCGCTACCTTGTCGTCGCGATCGGCTTGCCCATTGCTGCCCGGCTCCTGGCATTTGCCGGCGTGAGCCTCGAAAAGCGAACGGGCAGAGCCAATGTCGTATCCAAGGCCCTCAAGTCCGCCGGCAGGTTCGCGCAGCGTCGAGCAGACAAATCCGCTCGGAAACGTACGTCCGCAGCGCAGTAGCGGTAACGCGTTCAACTCCGCGCGACGTGGGCGGCGAGGACGTCGCGCAACACCTCACGGTCGTCGAATCGCAGGATGTGGTCGCCGTACACTTGTTCGGCATCGCAGCCCCGGCCCGCCACGACCACGGCATCCCCGGGCTGAGCAATGGCCACAGCATGCTCCACGGCACGCCGGCGGTCGGCTTCGACTACCACCACCGCTGAGCGTGCAGCCCGAGCGCCCTCTTCCACTGCGGCTCGGATGGTGCCGGGGTCCTCCGACAGCGGACTCTCGTCGCTGACGATCACCACATCGGCCAACGTGGCTGCCGTTCGCCCGAGTGGAAACCGCTTACCCGGGTCACGTTCGCCCGTTGCCCCGACGACGACGATCAGTCGACCCGAGACCACGCTGCGGACGAACGGCAGCAGCGCCCGCTGACCTGCCGTGTTGTGCATGTAGTCCACGACGGCCAGGAAAGGCTGTCCGACGTCGACACGTTCGAGGCGGCCGGGAACGGCGTCGAGGCGTTCGAGTCCTGCCGCGACTGCTGCGATGTCGCGGCCGGCCGCCAATGCCATGGTCAGTGCGGCCAGAGCGTTCTCGGCCTGGTGCGGACCCAGCAGAGGTAGGCGGATCTCGACATCGCCCATCGGGGTTCGCGCTGTCAGGGACGTTCCGACGTCGGTGCACTCGATGTTCTCGCCGCGAACATCGGCACCGCGATCGGCCGTGGACCACGTCCAACAGGGAATATCGAGGCGTCCCGCCAGGATTTTGCCGTGCGGATCGCCGACGTTGACCACAGCGCGTGTCGATCGGTGCGCCGAGAACAGTTCGGCCTTCGCGGCGAAGTAACTGTCCATGTCTCCGTGGTAATCCAGGTGATCCGGCGTGAGATTGAGGAACCCCATTACCGCGAAACGGAGGCCGTCGACGCGGTGCTCGGTGACGGCGTGAGAGGACACCTCGAGGGCAACCGCCGTGGCACCCTCGTCCCGGAAACGGCGCAGAGTCCGATGCACGGTGGCGGCCTCGGGTGTGGTTCTGGCCGATTCTTCCGCGCCGCGCGGGCCCGCCAAACCGATTCCGGTCATGGTCGCCACGGAGTCGCCCGCCGCAGCGAGCCCGGCTCCGAGCAGCAGGGTGGTGCTCGTCTTGCCGTTGGTCCCGGTGACCCCGTACAGATCGAGGTCTCGGTGCGCGAACCGATGAATTCGAGCGCACACCTCCCCGACCCGGCGGCGCGGGTTCGGCACGACGAGTGTCGGCAGAACCGTCGAGGCCCGGTCCGACAACGCCGCCACTGCCCCTCGGGCCTTGGCCTCGAGCTCGAAGTCGAGGCCGTGCGCTCGGCGGCCGGGCAACGCCACGTACAGGTCACCGGGACGAACCGTTCGCGAGTCGTCGCTTGCCCCGGTCACTCGCACGGAACGAATCGACGGCGCAGCGCCGATCGAGAGTGCCAGCTCGTCCAGTTCCACGCCGACGCCGATCGACGACGTGCCACCCCTGCCGAGATCGGGCTCGATCAATGCCCCGCAGGGTCGGTGAGGCTCTTGCCTTCCTGTGCCTTGACCCGGCGACGCTCGAGCAACACCAGAACCGTGCCTGCGACGAGCAGAACGGGCGCGAGGACCGCGCCCGTCCACGCCCACCCCTCGAAACCGTAGCCGGCCGCAGTCAAGGTCAGACCGAGGCTGACCAGCGCGAGACCGATACAGATGTAGCCGGGCCAGTTGCGCGCGTCGACGATCGCTTCCCCGGCGTGCCCGCGCATCGTGCGGTCGTCGTCGTTCGCTTCGGCACCGGAGCCGGCGGGGTCATGTTGGGCCATGGTGTCTCCTCGACTGCTGTTCGCTTCACCGGCGACGCATTCCGGGCCTGCAGGAACACGTCGATTACGTCAGTGTCCCCGCGGCGAACCCGTCCAAACATGAAGCCTCGCAGCACTCGAGGCAGACCCGTGATCGATATCCGGGCCGGCGGGCTCAGTTCTGCCAGGCGACGGCAGCGAACGGAGCGTGGCTCGACAACCGGCCGACGATGCCGGCATGCGCGAAGTCCTTTGCCGTGGCCACTGCGTCGAGCACGCCGGATCCCTTGGCCAGCTCGGCGGTGATGGCAGCTGCGAACACGCATCCAGCGCCGGACACCCTCTCGTCGCCGATCTTCGGGGCGCGCAGGACGGTGAGGTCCTGTCCGTCGAACACGACGTCGACGGCTTCGTCTCCGGGTAGGCCGGCACCACCCTTGACCACGACGTACTGGGGGCCGAGGTCGGCGATCCTCCTGGCTGCCTCACCGAGATCCTCGACGGTGTCGATGGAGTCCATTCCGGACAGCGTCGTCGCCTCGAACAGGTTGGGTGTGATGACGGTGGCCAGCGGAAGAACGTCGCGACAGAGCGCATTGTCGGTGTCGAGAGCCGCACCGGGTTCCTGCCCCTTGCAGATCAGCACGGGATCGACCACGACATGACGCCACGGCTGCAGGCGCAGTGATTCCGCGACCGTGGCGACGGTGGCGGGGGTGCCCAGCATGCCGATCTTGACGACATCGAGATCGTGAGCGGCGGTGGCCACTTCGATTTGATCTGCGATCACCGAACTGTCGATCGGCACGAAGCGGTGGCCCCATTCGGCCTTCGGATCGAAGGACACGATGCACGTGATGGTGCCGACCCCGTAGACCCCCAACCGCTCGAACGTCTTGAGATCTGCTTGCAGACCGGCCCCGCCGGTGGCTTCCGAACCTGCGATCACGTAAGCGATTGTCGACATCGGCCCATTATGGCAACCGACGCCCCATACCGCGCCGGGTGGTCGAGAAGCCGCGTGCGCCGGGCCCGCTGCCGCGTTGTGCCCCGGCTCAGCGGCAGGTAGCGTCACCGATATCCGAGTCGAGTCCAGGCCGGTCCCCCACTGCGCAACCGCCGTACGTGTGCCCCGAGAACGGCGGCATACCAACGCTTTTCGTTCGGCGTAGCGGCGTACCGAGATGACGACGGAGGTCCGAGCGTGACGACGAAACGCGACACCACAGCTCGATGCGAGGACGTGTGGAACGTTCTTGCCGATGGCTGGTCCTACGCAATGTGGGTGGTCGGTGCATCCCGAATCAGAGCGGTCGACGCGGCGTGGCCTGCTCCTGGCAGTGTCATCCACCATTCGGTCGGGGCCTGGCCGCTCGTGCTCAGCGACGTCACGCGCTCGGTCGCCGTTCACGAGAACCGCGAATTACAGCTGGAAGCCAGGGCCATGCCGTTCGGACGCGCCTCCATCACCGTCCGGTTGCACCCGACAGCGACCGGCTGCACGATCGAAATGATCGAGCACGCGAGCACACCGCCGTTCGAGCTCGTGCCCAACCGGGTTCAGCATGCTCTGTCTCACCCCCGAAATTCCGAGGCACTGAGGCGTCTCGCACTGTTGGCGGAGCGCGCATCGAACCCGTAGAACCTGCCGGGTCGGGCACGGCCCGCTCACCGAAACGTCTGTGCCGCAACGGAACGGCCGAACACGGTTGAAGACCGAATGCAGCGGGCATGCGATTGCCATGACTCCCCCACTTCGTCGATCGATTCGATCTGTCTCCAGCACCGGCCCCCGAAGCGGGAATCGGCACTGATGGCGTCCGACCACAGTCCGAGCGTCCACCCGGACGGCTCCGAGTCCGACGGGTCGTCGACGCCACTGCGCCGGGCGATCTCGGGCAAGTTGTTGTTCGTCTTCATTCTCGGTGACGTGCTGGGTGCCGGGATCTACGCTCTCGTCGGGGAAATCGCGGGTGAGGTCGGCGGAGCGATCTGGCTGCCGATGCTTCTCGCTCTCCTGATGGCGTTGCTCACTGCGGCGTCCTACGCCGAATTGGTGACCAAGTACCCCCGAGCGGGCGGGGCGGCGGTGTTCGCCCAGCGAGCCTTCGGGCGACCGATAGTGTCGTTCCTCGTCGGATTCTCGATGCTCGCGGCTGGCGTGACGAGCGCGGGAGGTCTGGCGCTGGCCTTCTCGGGCGACTACCTCGCAGTGTTCCTCGATGTGCCCGCCGTGCCTGCGGCGGTCGTTTTCCTACTTCTCGTCGGACTTCTCAATGCCCGCGGGATCACCGAATCTCTTCGGGCCAACCTCGGTATGACGGTGATCGAGGTGTCCGGTCTCGTCGTGATCATCGCCCTGGCCGGGCTCGTTCTGAGCCGCGGCGACGGCGCGCCGTCACGGGTGCTCGAATTCACCGACGACACCACGCCGACGCTGGCAGTGCTGGGGGCGGCTCTGCTCGCCTTCTACTCGTTCGTGGGGTTCGAGACTTCGGCCAACATCGCCGAGGAGGTCGAGGATGTGCGGCGGGTGTATCCCCGGGCTCTGCTCGGAGCCGTCACGACGGCCGGAGTGGTCTATGTGCTGGTCGGTCTGGCAGTCTCGACGGTCGTTCCGGCGGATACGCTGGCCCAGTCCACCGGTCCGCTGCTCGAGGTCGTCGACGCCGCCGACGCCGGAATCCCACCGTGGGTCTTCAGTCTGGTCGCCCTCGTGGCCGTCGCCAACGGTGCCTTGCTGACGATGATCATGGCGTCGAGATTGACCTTCGGCATGGCCCGCGACGGATTGCTTCCGGTCGCCCTGGCCAAGGTGCTGCCCGGCCGCCAGACTCCGTGGGCGGCCATTGTCGCGACCACTGTGGTCGCAATGGTGTTGTGCACCACCGGCTCCGTGGCCGCACTCGCCGAAACGGTGGTGCTGCTTCTGTTGTTCGTCTTCATCAGTACCAACATTGCTGTGCTCGTGCTGCGTCGAGACCGACCCGACACCGACCACTTCCGAACGCCGACGGCGCTTCCCGTCCTGGCGTTGATCACGTGCGCCGTGCTGCTCACTCAGCAGTCCGCGGCCACGTGGCTCCGCGCCGGGCTGCTGCTCGCAGTCGGAATCGCGCTGTACTACGTCGGTAGGGTTGTGAGCAACAAGACCGCGACCGAGCCCAGGAGCATCACCCGATGACCACAGAGGTCGACGCAGTCGTCATAGGTAGCGGTCACAACGGATTGGTCGCCGCCGCGGCGATGGCCGACGCGGGGTGGGACGTCGTGATTCTCGAGGCGGCCGAACTACCCGGCGGTGCCGTCCGCAGTGCCGAACTGGTTCCTGGATTCACCAGCGACCTGTTCAGCGCGTTCTATCCGCTGGCTGTGTCCTCGCCCGCCATGACAGCACTCGAGCTCGAGCGTCACGGACTGACGTGGTCTCACTCTCCGACGGTCTACGGCCACGCGCGATCCCCGGAGGACACCGACGCTCCGGTCGTCCATCACGACGTCGAGGCGACCGCTGCCCTGTTGCGTGAGCACGACGTACGCGACGGTGACACGTGGCTGCGCCTGTTCGAGCAGTGGGAACGTATTCGCACTCCCCTGCTCGGTTCGCTCTTCGGGCCGTTTCCACCGGTACTGCCGGCAGCACGATTGGCGCGCACTCTCGGCGTCGCCGAGACACTGCGCTTCGTCCGGTTCGCTGCGTTGCCTGCACGGGTGATGGCCCACGAGCTGTTCCACAGCGAGGCCGCGCGGTGCCTGCTCCTGGGCAATGCGATGCACGGCGACGTACCCACCGATGCGCCGGTGAGCGGAATGATGGGATATCTGCTGACGATGCTCGCGCAGGACGTCGGGTATCCGGCACCCGTAGGTGGATCGTCGGCATTGACCGACGCGTTGATTCGCCGGGCCCAGGCCTCGGGTGCTGTGCTGACGTGCAGTCGACCCGTCGAGTCCATCGATGTGCGGGGCGGTCGTGCACGCGCCGTGCACACGACAGGTGGCGAGACGTTTCGCGCTCGTCGAGCGATCGTTGCCGACGTGTCGGCCCCCGCGCTGTACGGGTCGTTGCTGCCCTTCGATGCGGTCCCGCGTCGCGTGCACGACGACTTACGTACGTTCGAGTGGGACACCCCGGTGGTCAAGGTCAACTACGCTCTCGACCGTCGAATACCTTGGCGCTCGGCATCTTTGGCCGACGCAGGCACCGTCCACCTCGGTGCGGACGACAACGGCCTGGTCCATTGGGCGGCCGATCTCACGACCGGGGTTCTCCCGCAGAGCCCGTTCATGTTGTTCGGCCAGATGACCACAGCGGACCGGTCCAGATCGCCCGAGGGCACCGAAAGCGCTTGGGCCTACACACATCTGCCGCGCGGCGTCGTCGACGACTCGGCCGCCGAGACCGTCGCCGACCGCGTCGATCAGGTGTTGGAACAGCACGCCCCGGGATTCGCCGATTCGGTGGTGGGACGGGTGGTGCAGAGACCGAGTGATCTGCACGGCGCCGATGCCAACCTGCACGGCGGTGCGGTCAACGGTGGTACCGCACAACTGCAGCAGCAGTTGATCTTTCGTCCCACGCCAGGATTGGGGCGCGCGGAGACCCCGGTGGAAGGATTGTTCCTCGGGTCCGCGTCCGCCCACCCCGGGGGCGGAGTCCACGGTGCGGCCGGGGCCAACGCCGCTCGGGCCGCACTCGGCCAGCGAGGGGCGCGCGGATGGGCGCGAAAGAAAGTCACCAGTGCACTGATCGAATTCCTGACCCGATGACGGCGTTATCGAAACGAGATCTTTCGTTACCGACTCGAGATCGTCGACATCACCGTCCGACATCTCGCACTGGCATCGTTGACTACACAACAAACCAGCGAGCAGGCGGAGACACCAGCCGGCCGCGCACTTCTCCGGAAGAGGTCTCGACATGTCGATGAGCATTTCCACCATGGACAACGCCGTTCGCGACGACGAAGCCGAGTTCCGACTCGACACCATCGTCCGTTCCGACGGGAACAACATCCTGCGCGCCTTCGGTGAACTCGACATGTCGACCCGGGCCGAGTTCGTCCACGGCCTCGATCGCCTGGCCGCCGTTTCCTCCGTGGTCACGATCGACTTGTCCGAGGTGTCGTTCGTCTACTCGGGAGTCGCGAATGCCATCGTCGACGCGACATACACCCACCCGGGCAAGATCGTCATCCACGCACCGGCCCGTTCGGTGCGCATGGTCCTCGCCGTACTGGGTGCAGGCGACCTGTTCGTCGACGCGCCTGGATCGTGAATCGGACACGATGACAGGTAACCTCGGCCGTATGTCTGACGACCCGACCGGAGGACAGTTCGAGATCGTTTCGGATGTGCACGACGCGACAACCGTCATCACAGTCAGAGGCGAACTCGACCTGGATACCATCCCCCACTTGTCCGCCGCTGCGTTCCCTGCGGCCGACGCCGCGGAACGCGGACTGGTGGTCGACATGACCGATGTGAGCTTTCTGTCGTCGAGCGCCATCACCGTGTTGGTCCGAGTGTCCGACCGGCTGCCCGAATCGTCGCGAATGGCACTGGTCGCCGTCGACGGGGTGGTCGTTCGCCCGGTTCAGCTCAGCGGAATCGACCGGGTGATGGCCACCTTCACCACCGTTCCCGAGGCTGTGGCGCACGTGCAGTCGAGCGCGGTCGACAGTGAGGGTGGCCGATGACGTCCCACTCACAGCCCGCCAGTCGGTGGAGTCACACTGCGACCGCTGAGGCTGCTGCTGCCAGCGCCGCTCGGCGCCGACTCCAGGGTTGGGCGCTCGACCTGGGAGTGCATCGGACTCTCGTGGACGACATCGCTCTCGGGGCCTACGAAGCCCTGGCCAACGTCGTCGAACACGCCTACAGCTCCGCGCCCGAACCGGGGACGATGACGATCACGGCAGCGTACGAACGCGAGACACTGACCGTCACCGTCTCGGACACCGGCACGTGGCGTCCGCCGGCACCGACGACCACACGAAGCCACGGGCTTCAGCTCGCCGAGGCAGTGTCCGACGACCTCACCGTCGACCACCGTCCAGGTCTGGGCACCGTGGTCACCGCAGTGTGGCGGAACCCAGTCACGGCCGAATCAACCGGCCGCCCCTCGTAATCTTGGTAGGAGAAGCCATGACCGCCTCGGCTGCCGAACTACTCGACTCCGCACCGTGCGGGGTTTTTTCGATCGACGTTGCGTCCGGCGACATCCTTTACGCCAACGCGGCGGCCGCTCGCATCACGGCACTGAGTCGGGACGATCTGGTCGGCACCGCAGTCACGGATCTTTTCAGCCCCGAGTTCGCACCGGTTTTGCGCGAACTGCTCGCGGCAGCCACGTCGTCCGACTCCGACTCGCCCATCGGAGTGACGGCGCAACTCACCGGCGCACCCGCATCGGGCTCACAGACGGCGGTGTCGATGCTCGCCAACAGTTTGCGAGCGGTGTCCGGTGCGACGACGGTGACCATGACGCTGCACAACGAGACCGAGCGCCGAGTCCGCGAGCAGCACCTGATGGATGCGCGGATATATGCCGAGGCAGCTCAGGACGACGCCGAAGCAGCTCTCGACCGATCTCAGGATGCATTGGGCGCGTCGGAGGAAGCCCGCAAGTTGGCGGAAGCAGAGAAGACTCAGGTACAGATTCTGGCGTCGACTCTGCAACGCACACTGTTGCCGCCGATCCTGTCCGCGCCGACGGGCATGCAGGTGGCGGCCCATTACCACCCCGCGTCCATCGACGAAGTAGGCGGCGACTTCTACGACGTGTTTCCCCTCGACAACGCGACGTGGGGTTTCTTCCTCGGCGACGTGAGCGGAAAAGGAGCGGGCGCGGCTGCCGTCACGTCCCTGACTCGATACACGCTGCGGGCCGCAGCGGTCTTCGATCGGGATCCGATCGCCGTACTCGAGAACCTCAACACGGTGCTCCACCACGAGTTTCACGGCGACGATCCGCGTTTCTGCACCGTGGTCTTCGGTACCGTCGCGCCGGGACCCGACGGTGCCGTGGTGCACCTCGCCAGCGGAGGCCACCCGCCGGCTCTTCGTATCGCGCACGACGGCGTCGTCGAATTCGTGGACACCACCGGGGGGCAGTTGGTCGGAGCCCTCACCGAACCGCACTTCGCCTCGGCGACGGTGACGATGCAGCCCGGTGACGTGTTGGCGTTCTACACCGACGGGCTGACCGAGGCGATCGTCGGCCCGGGCCGAACTCGTTTCGACGACGACGGCAGTCTGCACGCATTCGCCGCCGAACGAGGCCGGACCTCCGCGGCGAAGATCGTCGACGATCTGACCGAATTGTTGGCCTCGTTCGGTGACGGACTTCAGGACGACGTGGCGTTGCTCGCCTTCGAGGTTCCCCCGATCGATACCGATTCCGGCTCGGATCCGACCGGTTCGTAGTCCTTCGACTCCTCGATCGCCTCCAACGGCGGTACCTCCTCACCGTCGAGCACTCTGCGCATTCGGTCTTTGTCGAGTTGGCCCTCCCAGTTCGCCACGACGAATGTCGCGACGCAGTTGCCGAGAAGGTTCACCGATACTCGCATGTAGTCCATGATCCGGTCGGCACCGAGCAGCAACGCCACGGCCGCAACCGGGATGGACCCGTGCCCGATGGCCGCAACGGTCGCCGACAATGCGAGGAACGACGAACCCGGTACTCCGGCCATGCCTTTGGAGGTCAGCATCAGGATCAACACCGCAGCGATCTGCTCTCCGAGTGTCAGGTCGACGCCGAGAGCCTGCGCGAGAAAGAGAATGCAGATCGACAGATAGAGGGTTGCTCCGTCGAGGTTGAACGAATATCCCGTCGGAACCACCAGACCGGTGGTCGTGCGGGAGCACCCTGCCTCGGTCAGCTTGACCATGATGCGCGGCAGTACCACCTCCGTCGACGCCGTTCCGAGGGCGAGGAACAACTCGTCCTTGATGTACCGCAGGAACTTCCAGAGGTTGACTCCGGCGAAGTACCGCGCGACGGCCGCGAGAACGAGAATGAACAACACGGCAGCCAGATAGCAGCACGCGATCAGTTTCCCGTAGCTACCGAGCGACGAAATGCCGTACTGGCCGACGATGTATGCCATCGCCCCTAAGGCACCGATGGGTGCCAGGCGCATGATCCAACCGATGATGGTGAAGAAGATGTGGCTGATGTGATCGACGAGTTCGAGCACGATCGGCGGGCCCTTCTCACCGAACTTCGCCAAGGCCAAGCCGAACAGCACGGCGAAGAACAGCACCTGCAGTAGCGCGTTCTCCGCGAATGCCGACACCACAGAGGTCGGAATGATGTTCAGCAAGAAGTCCACGGTGTGCGGCAATTCGCCGCTGCCGGTCTTCTGGTCGACGGCCTCGGCACCGGTGGCCAAGGTCTGCGGGTCGATGGAGAACCCGGAGCCCGGCTTGACGATGTTGCCGACCACCAGGCCGAACACGAGCGCGAACGTCGTGATCAGCTCGAAGTAGACCAGGGCCTTGACGCCGATGCGGCCGACGGACTTGAGGTCGCCCACATGGGCGATGCCGATGACGACGGTGCAGAAGATGATCGGGGCGATCAGCATCTTGATGAGCTTGATGAAGCCGTCGGCCAGTGGTTTGAGGTCTGCACCCAGGCCCGGCCAGAGCCACCCGATCGCAATGCCTCCGACTATGCCGATCAGTAACTGCACGAAAAGCGATGCATACCAAGGCTTTCGGCGTACACCGGGTTCGGCTTCCCGGTCCGTTGCGGTCGGTCGTTCTGTCATGCGCTCACCGTTCGATCGAGTTTCCGTCGTGCTCGGCGACATCTCCGTCGCATCGCACCATGTTTCGGCGCGACCATCGTGCGCGAGAAATGTTTCGGCGATGTTGACGGTGATGGTCGATGGTGAAACCAGTCGACTCGATCGGCAGGTCGAGTTACACGTGCGCCCCGAGGCCGGGCTCGAATCGGATCGACGGACTGTTGTTCGGTCCATCGAGGGTCACATGGGCACGCACGCGGTACACCCGCGCGATCAACTCCTCGGTGAGTACGTCGGCGGGTGCGCCTGCTGCCACCACCCGGCCCTCGGACAACACCACGAGTTGCGTGCAGAACATCGCCGCCAGGTTCAGATCGTGCAGTGCGATGACGCTCGTGATGGGTAACCGTGCGACCAGCGCCAGCAATTCGAGCTGATGATGGATGTCGAGATGGTTGGTCGGTTCGTCGAGCAGCAGTTCCCGCGGCTCCTGAGCCAGGGCGCGCGCGATCTGCGCGCGCTGCCGTTCTCCGCCGGACAGCTGATGCCACAGACAATGAGCCTTCCCTGCCAGACCCGTATGCCGCAGTGCAGAATCCACGGCCGCCGCATCTGCAGCTGCGTCTCCGCCGAACGCTCCTCGATGGGGAATGCGGCCGAGCCGTACGACGTCGGCGACGGTGATGTCGAAGTCGGTGTCGGCGTGCTGACTCACCACGGCCACGATCTTCGCGACGTCCTTGCGCCGCATCGCGGACAGCTCGGTTCCGTCGAGGGTCACCACGCCCGACGTCGGCCTGACGGCACCGTTCATCAGATGCAGCAGCGAGGACTTGCCGGATCCGTTGGGCCCGAGCAGCCCGACGGTATCGCCCGGGCCGGGCTCGAGGGACACCCCGTCGACGACCAGCGCACCGCCGCGACGCCACGTGACATCGGTTGCCGAGAGTGTCATGACGCCTTCTTCCGTCTGGACAGGATGGCGATGAATGCCGGGACGCCCACCAGTGCGGTGCCCACGCCGACCGGCAGCGGCGTCGGCGCGAACGCGACGCGTGACACCGCGTCCACCCAGACCATGAAGACCGCCCCGATCAAAGCCGTGACCGGAACGAGCCGACCGTGCCTCGAGCCGACGAGGAACCGCGCTGCATGCGGCAACACGAGCCCGAGGAATCCGATCGCCCCTGCCACACTCACCAAGGTGGCCGTGATGAGGGCGGTCACGACCAGAAGTGCGATGCGAGCCTTGCGTACCGGGATGCCCAGTGAGGACGCCACCTCGTTGCCGAACGAGAACGCGTCGAGCACGAATGCATAGTAGAAGCAGACGGCTGTCCCGACCGCGACGACTGCCGCGCACAGAATCACGTCGTCCCAGCGAACACCCTCGAGCGAGCCCAGCAGCCAGAACATGACGCCGCGGGTCTCGTCGGAATCGGCGAACGCGAAGATCACCAACGATGTCAATGCCGAGAACAACTGGGTCGACGCCACTCCGGCCAGAATCACGCGGTCGTTGTTGCCGCCGGAGAGTTGAGCGAGCAGCAGCACCAGTCCGAATGCCACCAGTGCCCCGATGAACGCGCCACCGGACAGTCCGAGCGCGGCCCCACCGACTCCGAGGATCCCGACCAGCACCGCTCCCGTGGACGCGCCGGAACTGATGCCGAGCACGAACGGGTCGGCGAGCGGATTGCGGAGCAGCGACTGCATGATGACCCCGCAGATCCCGAGGCCGCTGCCGCATGCAGCTGCCACGAGGCTGCGGGGGAGACGTTCTTCCCACACGATCGCGTTCTTGGACACCCGGACGGGGATGTCCGCCAGTCCCAGGTGGTTGAGCACGACGTCACGCACGTTGACCAACGAGATCTGCGCCGGCCCGAGCGTCATCGCGATCGCCACGGAGACGACCAGAAGAAGAACCCCGCCGATCATGACGGCGGGCAGGCCGATCTGTCGTTTCGCCGAGACGCTCGGCTCGGCCGTGGTGGCGCTCAGGACCGAGGCCCGATCTGGTTCAGTCCTGCGGTCAGCTTCTCGACGGCGTCGACCAGCCGAATCGAGGGGTTCATCTCGGCGCCGTGCAGCGAGATGTACCGCTTGTTCTTCACCGCGTCCATCGTGCTGGTGACCGGGTCCGATTCGAGGAACGCAATCTTGTCCTCCAGCTTGTCCCCGGGGAACCGATTGCGGAGTAGGTCTCCGAGCACCAGCACGGACGGATCGCGGTCCACCACTGTTTCCCACCCGACCGCTTCCCAGTCGTCCTGCAGATCGGAGTAGACGTTGGTGGCACCGACCTGATCGGCGAGGAGGGCAGGCGCTCCGGAGCGGCCGGCGAAGTACGGGCTCTTGGTGTCTGCGAACCAGAACGCGATGCTCTCACCGGTCTTGTCGTTGCCCGATGTGGCCGCGCCCAGACGGCCTTGCAGTTCGCTGATCAAGCTCTCACCGCGTTCCTGGACGTCGAACACCTCGGCCGTTTCGCGAATGGTCTGATACAGCGCGTCCATGGTCAACGGGGTCGTCCGGGGATTGCCACCGTTGACGCTCAGGCCGTTGTCACAGTCGGTGGGTGCGAGATACGTCTCGATGTTCGATTCGGCGAAGCGGCTACGGTCTGCGACACCGCCCTGCTTGTAATGGCGGCCGAACGACGCGGTCACGAAATCCGGGTCGGTGTCGAGCACCACCTCGTAGGTCGGCGCGTTGTCTGCCAACCGCGGAACGGATGCGTTCGCCTCGGCGAGATTCTCGCGGATCGGATCCGTCCACGACGCTGTCCCGACCATGCGATCCTGCAGACCGAGCGACAGCAGGATCTCGGTGGAATCCTGATCGAGAGACACCACTCGCTGCGGCGGAGCATCGACGGTCACCGACTGGCCACAGTTGTCGAGTACGAGCGGGTAGACGGTCTTGCCGTCGCCGCCCGTGGCCGCGGTCTGCGACACCTCCTCGGACTCACCACATGCGGTGATCAGACCTGCAGCAAGAACCAGCGACGAGAGGGCAGCGACGCGCCTCGTACCTTTTTTCACGGGGTGACCGAACTTTCTCGACGTACTGAGCGGGAGGACGAACAAGAGGAGAGGATACCCTGCCCTATCTTGCTCGACGACCGCCGCGCATTTCGGTCGCTCCCGTTCGGTGCCTCAGACCATGTCTGCCCAGGGGTCCGCACGCCGCCACAGCGTCGGCAACTGCAGTTCGACCCCATCTCTGCGTGCACAGGCGGTCAATACGTCGAGCGAGGTGCGCATGTCGTCGAAGGCGTAGGGCAGCGGCCGCAACGGCCTGTCGAGGGGCCGGAAGAAGTCGTCCCAATGCGTCAGCACGACGCGCCGAGCCACCACCGACAACACCGTCTCCCGCCAATACTCGTCGATGTACTCGCGTGTTCGGTGCCCCAGCTGACCGATGGACAGGTACACCACCTCGGCGGAAAGGCCGTCGAGCATGCCCGCTCGGAACCCGGCGCTGCTGTGGACGAGAGCTCGCCTGCCGCTCGGACGGTGTTCGACTGCCATCGACCACGCCTCACCGCACCGGAACGCTCGCACCCGAGCAGGCTGCCGCAGTGGCCGGTCGATCGTCCCGTGAGCTCGGTCGGGATACGAGTGAACCGACTCGACGAACGTGACGGTGAAATGACCCAGCTCGACTGCGGAACCGTCGGCGACGACGGTGATGCGACCCTCGGGCATCTGCGCGCCCCGCCCGATCTGTGCGGTCGAAGCACCACCGACCAGGGCAGCGCCGGTGCGCAGTGCCACCGCTGCGGAGTCGAGGGCATGATCGAAATGAGAATGCGCGCACACCACCGCGTCGAGCGTCCCGATGCCCGCCCTACGCAACGCACTGTCGATTCTCGGGCCGTCCGAACGTAGCGGCAGCAGAAGGGTTTTCGGCAGGGACGGACGCGAGAAGAAGCCGTCGGTCAGGATCGCCGACTCGCCGTCGTCGAACAGCAGCGTGCTCACCCCGAGAAACGAGACCGACACCGGGGAGCGGGGATTCGCCGATGCCGTGGTGGCGATGTCGGCCGCACCGGGCAGTGGGGGTCTACCGAGCGAACGCGGCACTCTCACGCCTGCGCCGCCAGGGCTCGCCCTGCCTGCCGTCCGCCGAAGATGCATCCACCGAGGAAGGTTCCTTCCAAGGACCGGTAGCCGTGCACACCGCCGCCGCCGAATCCGGCGATCTCACCGGCAGCCCACAGCCCCTCGACGGCATTGCCCATCGAGTCGAGAACGCGACCGTCGAGATCGGTTTGAATGCCGCCCAACGTCTTTCGAGTGATGATGTTCAACCGCACCGCGATCAGCGGACCCGACTTGGGATCGAGAATCTTGTGAAGTGCAGCGGTCCGCGCGATGCGTTCACCGCGCGAGCGCCGGGAATTGTGGATGGCAGAGATCTGCAGGTCCTTGGTGAAAGGATTGTCCACCTCACGGTCTCGCGACTCGATCTGACGCCTGAGGTCGACACCGTCGATCAAGTCCTCGCCGGTGATTCGGTTCATGCCCTGGACCAATTCTTCGAGAGAATCTGCGACGACGAAGTCCTCGCCGTTCTTCTTGAATGCCTCCACCGGTTCGCTGGCACCGGGCAATACCCGCCCGAGAACGAGCTTGAGGTTCTTGCCGGTGATGTCCGGGTTCTGTTCCGACCCGGACAACGCGAATTCCTTCTCGATGATCTTCTGGGTCAATACGAACCACGAGTACTCGAAACCGCTGTCCTGGATCGCTTTCAGCGTTCCCAGCGTATCGAATCCGGGGAAGTTCGGAACCGGAAACCGTTGCCCGCGGGCATCGAACCACATCGACGACGGGCCCGGAATGATTCTGATGCCGTGGTTCTTCCAGATCGGATTCCAGTTCTTGATGCCTTCGGTGTAGTGCCACATTCGGTCCTTGTTGACCAGGCGGCCGCCGGCCTTCTCGGTGATGCCGAGCATTCGGCCGTCGACGTGTTCCGGCACTCCGGAGATCAACGACTTCGGCGGCGTCCCGAGCCGCGCCGGCCAATTCTCGCGCACCAGATCGTGATTGGCCCCGATTCCACCTGCCGTCACCAGCACGGCACCGGCGCGGAGCTCGAACTCACCCACTTCGACGCGGGTACTTCCTGCCCCTCGCTCCGCTGCACTGGCTTCGAGCATCGCACCGCGAACTCCGACCACCGCTGCCCCGTCGACGACGAATCCGTCGACCCGATGCCGAAAACCGAAGCGCACCAGTCCTTTGTCGGCAGCCTCACGTACGCGGCGCTCGAACGGCGCGACGACACCCGGCCCGGTGCCCCACGTCAGGTGGAATCGCGGAACCGAATTTCCGTGCCCCTCGGCCAGGTAGCCGCCGCGCTCGGCCCATCCGACGATGGGGACCCATCGCATTCCCTGAGCGTGGAGCCACGACCGCTTCTCACCTGCCGCGAAATCGAGGTATGCCCTGGCCCACCGATGACCCCAGTAGTCTTCCCCTGCAGGGTCGTCGATGCCGCGATCGAACGTCGCTGTGCCGAGCCAGTCCTGCCACGCCAGCTCCGCAGAATCCTTGATGCCCATTCGACGCTGTTCGGGCGTGTCGACCATGAACAGTCCGCCGAGGGACCAGAAGGCCTGACCACCCAGGTTCTGCTCGGGTTCCTGGTCGAGGAGCAGCACGCGCTTTCCCGCGTCGGCCAGTTCGGCGGTTGCCACCAGTCCGGCCAAGCCGGCCCCCACCACGATCACGTCTGCGTCCATTGCCCCACTCTTCTGCTCGACCCGGGTGTCTCCCTCGACTGTGCTGTCGTCGGCGTCGGAACTCAAGGAAATCGAGTCGAATGAGTATAGGATTTATCAGGTGCTGATAAAGAGTGCGAGGTAGATCGATGTACCCGGCGCGGGTCGCCGTGGTCGCGAAGATCGAATCGGATCTGGGCCCCGTCGTCGCATCCGCAGTACACGCGATTCGCGACGCGATCCCGGTCTACCAGTCACTGCAGGGTCCACAATTGGCCGATGTCGAGGCCATCGCGTATTGGTCACTGAGGCGGCTGATGGCCCTGTGGGCGCACGGCGATCGGACGATCGACGACCGCGACCACAAGAGATTCCGAGCCATAGGTTCCGCACGCGCGGCAGACGGGCGGCCGCTGGCCGATGTGCTGCGCGCGTATCGAGTCGCGTCGAGCGTGTTCGTTCGGCACGTGACAACGGAGTATCTGGAAGTACTCGACCCGCCGGACATCGCCGAACTCGGCCTGGGCGTGCTCGACGCGATCGACGCCATATCCGAGGAGATCATCGGTGCGTATGTCATTGCGCGCGAACAGCTCACATCCAACCGTGCGCAGGCGCACGCCGCGTTGCTCGACGACTTGCTGGCTGCCAGACACAACTCACCCGGGACGGTGTCGGACCGTACTCGCGAACTCGACCTGAAGCTGCCCACGCAACCGAACCTGCTCGTGGTGCAGTCCACCGATCCGGGCCGACCCATGTCCGACGACACCGTCGAGTCTCTGGTGCTTGCGATGGGCCTCGTCCCTCCGGACCGCACCACAACGGCGGATCAACGGACGCACTTGTGCACTCGGCGCGAACAACGCGCGATCGCGCTGCTGCCGCCGTCGATCCATCGCGCCGAGGTCGACCTCGCGTGTCGGGATCTGCTGCTGCGCGGATGCCTCGTGGAGAGATCGACCGTTACCGATATCAGCAGTTCGTGGCGACTCGCCTCGGAAGCGCTCGAGACCGCACCGGATCACGCGTTCGACGGCCGGGCACTGCTCGATCAGGGCGACGGTCAGCTGTTGGCACTGTTGACAGCGCGCCCGACCGCCGACACGAGCGAGGTGGTGCGTAGCGTGCTCGGCCCGCTGACCGAGGCAGCGAACGAGCATATCCTGCACGGCCTTTCGGCCTTCATCTCCACCGGCACAGCAACGGCTGCAGCCGCCCGACTGCAGGTGCACCCGCAGACTTTGCGCTATCGACTGCGCCGGGCTCAAAAACTGACCGGACGGGATCCGCGTTCGGCGTGGCATCGGTTGGCGCTGGACACCGCGATACAACTACGCCAACTCGGTTGACCCGGCTCGGCTGAATTCGGCGTCGCCGGTGGTCATGCGCACATGCGCCCATGTCCGATTACTCGAGCCCGGGTCGTCGATCCCAGGATCACCGACAGGCGGGATCGAGCGATTCAGTTGATGTTCCACGACTCGACAACATCGAGTCGCCGGCCTTCGGAGTCGTACGTGTAAAAGCCTTCACCGTCCCCGAGACCGGTCTTTCCCGCGTCGATACCCTTTTGCAGTATGTCGGCAAATTTGACCTGATCCTCGCCACCGTGTGCGCGCGCGATATGTGCTGCGACGTTGAAGCCGACAGTGTCGTATATCTGGAACGGACCGGCGGGTGCCCCGGTGGCTATGCGCCACACGTTGTCGATGTCCGCCGGATTGGCAACCCCGCCGACGTAGAGGTTGGCTCCCGCTTGCAGCAGCGGGATCAGCAGACTGTTCAGCACGTATCCCGGAATTTCCTTTCGGACCGGAACGGGAACGAGACCGATCTCCGAAGCAAAGCTCAATACGACATCGAAGTAGACAGGATCTGTTGCAGCAGTTGCCATCACCTCACCGGTGTTGTATCGCCACACGAGATTGGCGAAATGCAATGCGAGAAACTTTTCCGGCCGCCCGGTGGCCTCGGCGAAACTGCTGGGCAGTAGCGATGACGAGTTGGTCACGAAGATAGTTTTCGGCGGGGCGGACGCGCCGATATCAGACCAGACCTTCTTCTTCAGGTCGAGATCCTCCGGAACTGCTTCGATCACCAGGTCGGCGTCCGAAACAGCCTCCGCGACGCTGGTGGTGGTCGTGATGGATTCGATGGCCTTGTCGAAGCGCGCCTCGTCGAAAGTCTTCAGGTCACGCTTGTAGTATCCGCGCATCCATTCCCAGCGGTCCGGCAGCTTGGCTAGAAGTTCGTCGGAAATGTCGTATCCCACAACGGTTTTTCCGTGGTAGGCAGCCTGCATCATGATCTGTGAACCGAGCACTCCGGTTCCGAATACGGTCACGTTCTCAACATCGGTCATGGACGACACACTTCCCTTGATGGAGTCATTGGTTTCGCGCTCTCCAAGTTCTACCGCTGAGCGCGGAGCGACCGCCTCGTGGGGTCCAACAGTGGATCGACTCGACCGACGACAACGCTTTACACTCCACAGGATCCACGGTTCACGCATACTCGAACGATGGCTGTCGATCCCCGTGGAAGAGACCTGAAGCGCTACCTCGAAGAAGACCCCGGTGGTCCGGTGGTGATGCTCAACCTGCTTCGTTTCGCCGAGGGCGGTCGCGACTCCTACGCAGAATATGCGAAAGCACTGGACGAGACTTTCCTCCCGCGCTACGGCGCGACGGTGCTGTACGCGGGCGACGGTTCGACCGCACTTGCCGCCGAGGACGGGCAGGCCTGGGATGCAGTCCTCATGGTCCAGTACCCGTCACGTAAGGCGTTCAGCGAGATGGTGGCCGATCCCGAATATCAGACGGTGACGGCGTTACGGACCGCCGCGCTGAAGGAGGCGGTTCTGCAGGCCACGATTCCGTGGTCGTGAATTCGACCTTCGGCTTCGCATCGTGTTCGCGCCGCGGGGCTTCACGGCGTTGCGAGCAACTTACTGCGGAACAGATCGAGTACCTGGTCCAGTGCCTGCCGCGTCGGCTGACCCGGCTCGTCGATGAGTCCTTCCGTCACGACGGAGTGCGGCGGTCCGAAGGCTTCCGGATTGAACGAGGAGTCGGGCAATTCCACGGAGACGAATGCGTCGCCGAGTTGTTCCCTCAGAAACTCGAACCGTGCAGGGGGACACATCGTGTCGCCCTGGAACCGCATACCGAGAACAGTGAGATCTCCCGCAGCACAACGGCTTTTCACCTTCGAAAGGTCGCCGGCACTGATGTCGATGGAACGACTGCGTGACTTCGATGCCGCGAACGGAAGTGACGGTTGCGACAGCACCGGTGCGATCAATCGATCGTCGGCGGCCATGGCCAGGGCGAACCCGCCCGTGAAGCACATTCCGATGGCACCGACGCCCGGTCCGCCGCACCGCTCGTGTTCCTCGGCCGCCAGAGCACGCAGCCACACCACGACTCGCGACGACTTGCCGGTGGCCAGGATGGTGAATTCTCGACTGATACACGCCGGCACGATGGCGCGAGAGATCGTTGCCACCGTCCCGAGCACGCCCAGGGGCGCGGTCGAAGGATCTTTACCGTCGACGCCGAACAGGTGCGGCACGATCGCGGTGCATCCGATCCCGGCGACGGTGCGCGCGAAATCCGCCACTCTCGGCGTGATGCCCGGCATTTCGGACATCACGATGACCGCCGGCCCGGTGCCGATTCGATAGACAGGCGCCGTGCGCCCGTCTGCGGTGAACTCGGTTCGCTCGAAGTCGGCAAGGGCGTCATCTGTCATCGAAGCGGTCCTCTTTCTCGATCGGCGACATCACTGCGAATACTCACGCAGCAACAGGTACAGCGGAAGCGCGAAGCAAATTCCCACCGAGCCGGTACCGACGGGAACCAGCCACCAATGTTTGACGCCGTGATCTTTCGCATCCCCTCTGGACCAGATCCCGAAAGCGATACTGGTGATACCGAGATCGGCGGTCAAGGCTCGCGTCGGCGTGGACGCCACCCATTCGGAGAAGAACTTCGCTGCGCTGCCCGCGCTCACCCCGTGCTCGCGAAAGTAGCCGACGACGTAGGCATTGGGGACGACGAAGCCGATGACGGTCAGCAGCAGCAGGAGGCGTCGACGAGTGGCGTCTGCGGTTCTCATGACCTCAACGTAGAGCACCGCGCAACACTACCGGCGTGTCGTTCGATTCGACCGAGTCGGCCGGTCCGAGTCAGACGTCCTCGAGCCGGATGCCTTTGGTCTCCTTCATGTAGAAGCAAGCGACTCCGGTCAGGGCAGCGAGGAACATGATGTACACGCCGAAGACCCAGCCCAGATCCAACCCGAGGAACAGCTGGTTGAGATACGGTGCCGTTCCACCGAACACCGCAACCGAGAACGAGTAGGCGAATCCGATTGCCTGCGTTCGGAGTCGGGTGGGAAAGCTCTCCGACAACGTCGACGACAGAATCGAGGCCGGGACGGCGATGACGAGCAGGGCCACCGTCGACGGCAGCAGCAATGACCACCACTGCGTGGAGATCAGCATCGTCAGCGGGATCTGCAGCACGAACATCAGCACTGCGAATGCCGCCAGCATCGGCCGCCGACCGATCGAATCCGAAAGGCGACCGAAGAACGGTAGCGACACCAGCGCTATCAACTGCGCGACGACGAGCATCCAGTAGGCGGTGTCCGGGTTCATCCCGCGCTGCGTGATGGCGAACGTCGAGACGTAGGAGGTCCAGGTGTAGTGCGCCGCCGTGATTCCCGACGTCATTCCGATCATCAACACGATCGCTTTGACGACGGTCTTACGCGCGATCGGTTCTTGTTCGACCTTGTTCTGCTCCGAGTCGAACACCTCGCTCTCGTCCATGTTCTTGCGCAGGTAGAGAGCGAACAGCGCGAGGAGCGCGCCGAGGAGGAAGGGGATGCGCCAACCCCATTGCCCGACAGCAGAGTCCGACAGGGTGGAGGTGATGACGCCACCCACGGTGTATGCCAGAGCCGATCCACCGAAGATGGCGACGAACGCGACGCTGCCCCACATGCCACGTCGGTTCGGTGGTGCGATCTCGCCGACGTAGGAGTACGCCGTTGCCGACTCGCCGCCGTGCGCGAAACCCTGCATGACGCGTGCGAGCAACAGCAGTACCGAGGCCCACGCCCCGATCGCACCGTAGGTGGGCATGATGCCGATCAGCAAGCTGCCGGTTGCCATCATCAGCATCGTGGTGACAAGAACGAACTTGCGGCCCTTCTTGTCCGCGATGCGTCCGAACACGATGCCGCCGAGAGGCCGCATCAGGAATCCGACGGCGAACACCGCAAGCGTGGACAGCAATGCCGAGACAGGATCGGCCTGGCTGAACATGGCCGCCGCGATGAACGGCGCGAACACTGCATAGGCACTCCACTCGTACCATTCGAGTACGTTGCCTATCGTGCTGGCGAACAACGATTTCTTCCGTGAGGAAATATCCGGTGTCGAGCGGGTGTCGTGCGATGATCCGACAGTCATGGAGTGCCACTTTCGATCGAATTTTTTTTCACAGGAACAGGTTTGAGTGCTGCACGTCGAATCTTCCCGGTTTGGGTTTTGGGAAGTTCGTCGATGATGTGGATGGATTTCGGACGCTTGTACGCGGCCAGTCGTTCACGCGCGAAGGCCATCAGTTCATCCGGCGTCGTGGTAGCGTCGCGCCGGAGTGACACGTACGCAACCACCGATTCCCCTTGATAGTCATCCGGCCTGCCCACCACAGCGGCCTCGAACACCGCTGAATGTTCGTAGAGTGCATCTTCGACCTCTCGGGGCCACACTTTGTATCCCGACACGTTGATCTGGTCCTTGAGCCGGTCGACGAGATACACCCAGCCGTGTTCGTCGATGATCGCCACGTCGCCTGTGCGCAGACGTCCCTCTGGCATCGTCGACTCGGACGCGTCCGGATTGCGCCAGTAGCCCGACACCACCTGCGGACCCGAGATCTCCAGTTCCCCTGCAAGTCCTGGGGGTGTCGGCCGGCCCGAAGGGTCGAGCGTTCGTAACGTCACGCGCGGAAGAGGCAACCCGACGGACAGTGAACCGCTGGCCGCGTCCACCGGCGCGCGCACGCCAGGTGGCACGGCAATGACTCCCGCCGTGGTTTCGGTCATCCCGTATGCGTTGTGGATGTAGCAACCGAATTGGGACTCGAACGCGGCGACGGTGGCGGGCGGAATAGGTGCGCCTCCGGAATACAACGCCTTCACCGACTCGAAGTGGGCCCTCGTCGCACCCTCGGTTGCGGAGATCGCGTTGAACACCGTGATCGAACCGATGGTGTAGGTGACGCGATGCTCGACGACAGCGTCGAGAGTGACTGCCGCGTCGAAACGATGCGCGAACACGAGCATGCAGTCGCGGATCAGGGCCACCGCCGCGTCGAGCATCGCGCCGGTGATGTGAAACAGCGGTGCGACGGCAAACACGACGTCGCCGTCGTCGAGACCGGCCCGTTCCCCGAAATCGAGGGCAGTCGCGAAGGCGTTCGCGTGCGAGATCTGCGCGCCTTTCGGCGGACCCGTGGTTCCTGACGTATAGGCCAGTAGCGCCAGATCGTCCGGCTCGGGATCGATTTCGGGGAAAGATCGACCACGGTAGCGGTCGATCAGACCCATCAGATCGTCGTCGGGCCGGGGTGTCACGCGTGACGTCGACGCAAAGACTCGTGGGTCGTCGCGTGTCTGCAGGTCCAGTCCGCTGGTGCTCACGAGCAGTCGAATCGAACTGCCGCGCAACGTCGCCCCCACAGAATCGAGATCGTGTTCGTCGCAGACGAGCGCGACAGGTTCTGCATCGTCGATCAAGGTGCGAAGTTCACGGTTGCGGTACATCGGGTTGAGGATCAACGCGACCGCCCCGATCTTCCACAACGCGAGGAACGTCAAGGCGTACTGCGGAATGTTCTGCAGATAGATGCCGACGCGATCGCCCTGTGACACTCCTCGATCGAACAGTGCGGCGGCAAGTGCATCGGACGCCTCGTCCACCTCGCGCACCGTGAGCACGGCGTCGAAGTACGCCAGCGCCGGCCGGTCCGGGGTGTCGGCGACTCGGCTACGCCAGGCGTCGAGAACAGTCGCAGGCCCGGTCGCGCTGTCGAGGGTCATGAACGGCCCTTCCGCTCGAGCAGACTTTCGGCCCACGTGGACCGACCGAACACTCGTTCGGTCTGCTGTCTCGCTAGTGTTGCGGATCACAACTTTGGTGTCAACCCGGTGCGAACGCCCGGCCCAGTTCGCTCTGCCCTCTACGGTGATCGCATGACCTCGATCGGCGACTGGCGAACATACGAGGGCGCGGCACTGTCCCCAGCGCTGGCGTCGGCCTTGCGCATCTTCGTCGAGCAGGGCTACCACGGCACGTCGGTGCGGCAGATCGCCGCGGGTGCCGGCTTGTCGGTTCCCGGTCTGTATCACCACTTTCCGT
The DNA here is from genome assembly GCF_040686915.1 of Rhodococcus sp. NPDC077669. NCBI lineage: Bacteria > Bacillati > Actinomycetota > Actinomycetes > Mycobacteriales > Nocardiaceae > Rhodococcus > Rhodococcus sp. NPDC077669. The sequence goes on from NZ_JBFBMD010000009.1 coordinate 28,570, forward strand.
CGAAGCAGGCCCTCCTGGTCGGCATCATGAATGCGTCGATGGACGAACTGTTGCACCGGACTCGATCGGCCATGGACGGGGCCGGTTCGTCGCCGAAGGACCGATTCGACGCGGTGGTGGAGTCCTTGCTGCTGTTCCATATCCATCGCCGCGATGCCGCGTTCGTGTGCTCCACCGAGATTCGCAGTCTCGAGCCGGCCAACCGCACCGCCTACATCGCCAAGCGCGACGAAGAGCAACGACTGCTCGACGCCATCGTCACCGACGGAGTCGAGTCCGGGGTCTTCGACACCCCGCACCCCGCGGATGCCAGCCGGGCCGTCACCACGATGTGCATCGGAGTGGCCACCTGGTACCGACCCGATGGCCCGCTGACGCCGGCCGAACTGGTCGAGGTGTACCTCGATATCGCACGCCGAACGGTCGGTGCTGCTACCGGCCGAGGCACTGTACAGAGGACGTGAGTTCCTTGACCGAAACCTGCGTGTATGCCAGTCTTCAAGAGACCGAGCGAGTGTTCGGTCGGTATCGACCAGGGAGTGCAGAATGGCCATCGACCTCACCTTCGACGCAGACGTCGAGAAGCTGATCGACCGAACGCGTACGTTCACTCGCGAATACGTGCTCCCGATCGAGGATCGATTTCTGGGCAATATCGCCGACGCAGGCGGCGACGGCCTCCGGGTCGAGATGCAGTCCGCAGCCAAGGAAGCGGGCGTGTTCGCACCGCACGCACCCGTCGAATACGGTGGGCACGGTCTGTCGATGAGCGACCGCGCACCGGTGTTCGAGGAAGCGGGCTACTCCCTGTTCGGCCCCATCGCACTCAATCTCGGCGCACCCGACGAGGGCAACGTCCACATGCTGGCGCACATCGCATCGCCGGCACAGAAGGATCAATTCCTCGCCCCTCTCGCCCGCGGCGATCAACGATCTGCATTCGCGATGACCGAGCCGGCACCGGGTGCCGGCTCCGATCCCTCTGCCCTCACCACTGCGGCCGAACGGACCGACGGTGGATGGAAGATCAACGGACACAAGTGGTTCATCACCGGAGCCGACGGCGCAGGGTTCTTCATCATCATGGCCCGTACATCCGGAAAGCCGGGTGACCGAGGCGGAGCCACGATGTTCCTGGCCCCGGCCGACACACCGGGCATCACGGTCGGCCGTCATATCGGCACCCTGGACAAAGCCATGATCGGCGGGCACTGCGAGGTGTTCTTCGAGAACGTCTTCGTGCCAGACGAGAACGTTCTCGGGGCCGTCGACGAGGGCTTCGCCTACGCCCAGGTGCGATTGGGACCCGCCCGCATGACCCACGTGATGCGGTGGCTCGGAGCCTCGAGACGGGCGCACGACATCGCCGTCGCCCAGGTGGCCCAGCGCGAAGGGTTCGGCGACAAGCTCGGCGATCTCGGCATGATCCAGAAGATGGTCGCCGACAACGAGATCGACATCGCCGCATCCCGTGCCCTCTTGATCAAGGCCTGCTTCGAGCTGGATCGCGGCGGCCACGCGAGCAACGAAACCTCCATCGCCAAGACGTTCGCAGCCGAGGCCATCTTTCGCATCGTGGACCGCAGCATCCAGATGTGCGGCGGGCTCGGGGTATCGGACGACCTGCCACTGGCACGGCTTTCGCGCGAAGTACGTCCGTTCCGGGTCTACGACGGCCCGTCGGAAGTGCATCGCTGGGCCATCGCAAAACGAGCGGTCGGGGCAGCGAAGCGCGCCGCACAGGAGCAGTCATGAGCGACCTACCGGGCATGAACCGCGTTGCTCTGGAACGATTCCTGCGTGCCGAGGGCATCGATGTCGACGGTGAGCTGACGGTCGAGATGATCAGCGGCGGTCGCTCCAACCTGACGTACAAGGTGTACGACGACACCTCGACGTGGGTGGTTCGTCGGCCCCCGACCAGTGGCCTGACCCCGTCGGCGCACGACATGGCCAGGGAGTGGGCAGTGACCGACGCGCTCGCGTCCACCGCGGTGCCGGTGGCCGAGACCGTGGCCTTCGACCGAGAAGGTGACGTACTCGGTGCTCCGATGACGGTGGTCCGTTTCGTTCCCGGGCACGTCGTGCGCACACGCGAGGATCTGCGCGATCTGACCGACGAGCAGGTCACAGACAACGCCGCCGAATTGGTGCGAGTGCTCGCCGAGCTGCATGCCGTCGATCCTGCGGCCGTGGGTCTCGAAAAGTTCGGTCGCCCCGACGGTTTCGTTGCTCGACAGGTAGCCACGTGGGCGCGTCAGTGGCAGACGGTGAAGACACGGGAACTACCCGACGTCGACCGACTTCACCGCGCCCTCGAAGCCGCGGTGCCCACCCGATCGGCGGCGTCCATCGTGCACGGCGATTTCCGAGTCGACAACACTATTCTCGATGCCGAGGACGTGAGTTCTGTTGCAGCCGTGGTGGACTGGGAGATGTCCACACTCGGCGATCCGTTGACCGATGTGGCGCTGATGTGCGTGTACCGGCAACCCGTGTTCGATGCCGTTCTCGGTGCCGACGCAGCCTGGACGAGCGACCGCTACCCCTCGGCGGCGGATCTGGTGCAGCAGTACGCTGTTCGATCGGGCCGCGAGGTGGACAACTGGGGCTTCTATGTGGCGTTGGCCAACTTCAAGCTCGGTGTGATCGGTGAGGGCATCACCCACCGCGCACTGTCGGGCTCCGATACCGGTGCCGGAGCACGCAACGCCGCCGAAGCAACTGGAGAATTCATCGCGGCCGGCCTCCGAGCACTGTCGGAGGCCTGACCGCAATACTGTTGCTACGCAGCTTCTCTCATGATGCCGATGTGGCGAACGATTCCGGACAGCGCCGGAAGCTCCTGAGGTGCGGACCAGCCGCTCAGGTCGGCGCTGTCGGAGTAGAAGTACTTCTGGTTCGTGTAGTCGTCGTAGTACAACCGCCAGGTGCCGTCGGGCAACTCGACGACGGCGGGCCCTTCCTTGAAGGGACCGAAATCGCGGAAGGTGAGGTCCCGAACGTAGGGACCGCCCAGAGCGGGCGCGATCCAGTGTTCGATGACCTTGTTGCTCTCACCTTTGGTGAATGCGTGGTAGATCGACCCGTCCTTCACCACCGTGGTGTCGATGTGGTCGTTGACGATTCCCACCAACGGAACCGGCGAACTCCACGTCGTCAGGCCGGGATCGGTCGCCGTCATGAGATACGGCACGAACCCTCCGCCGGCAGACAACGACACGATGATGCTGACGCGGTCGCCCTCGACGAACCACTCCGGTGCCCACGCCTTGGTGGTGAACGGGGACAGAGACGGGAGTTCCGAGGACCCGGCCGAGCCGGTACCCGCCCCGGTCCCGGGCAGAAGCAGACAGCAGAACGGGATCGGAAGGTTCTGCAAGAATTCCCAATCCACCCGATTTGCGCTGCGCGCAAAGCCGATTTCCGCGCCGCCGCCCGTCGTATATGTCACGTAGTACATACCGTCGGCGGCTCGAAAGATGCTGGAGTCACGAACCACACCGGAGGGCGGCGTGTACGCGGCAGTCTCGACCGTGGTGAAGTCCGTTCCGTTGCTGGACTGGTACACGTCCATGTTGCGATCACTGTCGTTGCTGAAGGCCACCATGGTGTACGTGACCGCAGGCGCAGCGCTACCCGTACCTGCTGCGCCGAACAGCAGTCCGACGGCGGCGACGAGCGTCATGGGAATGGCGAGGGCGTGCTTGCGCAGGGTCCTGATCACCGCTGAAGTATGTACGACGCACGAGCCCCACGAGTAACAACAGTGCACAGTCGTGCCTGTTCGTTACCGAACGCTACGACTGCGCCGAGTATTGCGACACCGGCTTGGCCTGATACATCTCGTGGTCGGCATCGTCGAGAATGTCCAAGGCAGTGCGAGGATCACCACTGCCGACGGTCACGCAACCGATACTGGCGGTCACCGTCAGTTCTCGGTCTGCCGTCGTGATCGGGGTTGCGAGTTCCGCCCGGACGTCGTCCGCCTCCGACCCCACACTGCACGGCACCACAGCCACGAATTCGTCACCGCCGATGCGTCCGACGAATGCGTCGTCCGGCAGAGCCCGCGTCAAGCGCGCGGCCACGATACCGAGTACGGCATCACCGACCGTATGTCCGTGCAGGTCGTTGATGGTCTTGAAGTTGTCGAGGTCGATGAACAACACCGCCATGGCATCCTCCCGACTCGACCGGGACAGCTCCTGGTCGAGCCGCGCCAGAATCAGCGGGCGATTGGGAAGCCCGGTGAGGTCGTCGTGTGTTGCAGCGTGTTCGAGCTTCATGCTCGTCCGATAGGCATCGGTGACGTCGACGAACGTTGCCACGATCGAGGGTGACGGGCCGCCGAAGTTGAGCATGGTCGCAGTCAGAGACAGCCAGAAATGTCGTCCGTCCCGACGACGTTCGACTCCGATCACCGACTGGCTCGGCTTCCCGGTTCTGCCGGTGACGGCCACGGGGTGCTCGAGTCGCCGAATGGGTTGCTGATCGGTGCCGTACACCCGGAACGGCAGCACAGCGGACTGTCCCGTCGTCGCCGATCCCACCTTGATGTCGAGGATCGTCTTCGCCGCGAGGTTCGCCGACGTGATGCGACCGGCGTGGTCGAGTACGACGACACCTGCCTCCAGCGATTCCACCACGGCGGTGTAATGCTCCTCGGCCCGGCGGACGGCACTCTGGTCGGCGCAGACCAACACGTACCCGTCGGGCATCTGGGCCGCGGCGACCACCATCGCCAACGCCGTCCCGTCCGCGCGCAGATGCGAGTCCCACAGCCGACCGCCGGCCGCGAGAATGGCCACCGGGTCGCAGGGCACCCCCACCGCATTCGATACGGAGAGGCCGAGCACATCTGCTGCGCGCCGTCCGTAGACCGACTCCGCGGCAGGATTCCAACTGGACACGACCCCGTCGGAGGACACCCCCACGATGGCGTCGCTGACGTGCTCGACCAACGCGGCTTGATAGTGCAGCGCCTTCTGTGCGGCCTTGTGTTCGGTGAGGTCGCGAAGGATGACCTGAAATGCAGGTTCTCCGTTCCACACCGTGCGGACCGAGACCGCCTCCATGGTCAGAGTCGATCCATCGAGGGCGAGTACCTCCGCCTCGGAGGCCGAACTGGCGGTTCCGTGCACGTCCAGGGCGGCGATGCGCTCGAGCATCGGCCCGATCGACGCGGCCGCGATGAAGTCGGTGATCGGACGGCCCACCACCGCACCGAGACTGTCGGCGCGCAGATACCGGAGCCCCGCAGGGTTGACGTAGACAAGGTTGCCTCGCCTGTGGACGACGATCGCGTCGGGCGAGTGTTCGATCAGAACCCGATAACGATCTGCGAGACCGGGCGACCCGGGATCGGCTTCGGGGTCGCCGACGACGTCGCGCTCCCCTGGGGCCATCTGCGGTCCTCGCGTTCGTAGGCGGTCTGTCGACACTCGATTCAACCACTTTTGTGGGCCGAGCCGGAATCTTCTGCACGGTTCGATGCTTATGTCCGTTTTCCGACTGGACCCAGTGCTTGTTTGCGGGGCTAAATCGAGGAACCAGCCGAAAACGGCTCGTACAACTCGAGAAGGAACGGGAATCGATCATGACATCTCACGGCATCGACATCAGTGGGATCGGCGCAGTGTCCGGCTACGGCTGGGGTACGGCCGCATTGTGGACCGGTCTGGCCAGCGGTAAGGCTGCCGCCACCTTGCACCACAACCGGTCACACCCGGGCCGCAACCCGGTGTGGCTTGCCAAAGTGCCCGACGGCGGGCAGACCGACGACGGCACCAGCCGCTTCGGCCGCGCACTGCGCGGCGCCGCACGCGAGGCCATCGACGACGCACTCGCTCGTGGCTGGCGTCCCGGTCGGCGGGTCGGTCTGGTCCATGCGGTCGTCCTGGGTGAAGTGGACGAGTGGCGCAACTTCTATCTGGAGGACGGCGGTGTGCGGCGGGTGCGCGACTACCTGACGCTGATGCCGTCGACCCCGGTATCACTGCTGATGCAGGAGCACGGCTTTCACGGCCCGGCGATGAACGTCTCGGCCATGTGCGCGTCGGGCAACGCCGGCCTTCTCACCGCCAAGATGTGGCTCGATACCGGCTTCGTCGACGACGTCGTCTTCGTCGCCACCGACCTGTCTCTGACGCCGGAGAACATCGACCATTTCGTCGCGCTCGGCGTCGGGGTGGTCGACGTGGAACCTCAGGAGGGCTGCCGACCGTTCCAGGAAGGTAGTCGTGGGTTCGGAATGGGCGAAGCAGCAACAGCTTTCGTACTCACCAACCGTAGCGATGCTGCGTACGCGCGGGTACTGGGCGGTTCGATGACTCACGACGCGTTCCACGCGACGTCCATCGACCCGGCCCTGACGCAGGTACGAGACTGCTTCGAAGCCGCCTTGACGGACGCCGGTGCCACGGCGCGCCAGGTGCGCTACCTCAATGCGCACGGGCCAGGCACCGCTCAGTGCGATGCCGCAGAAACGGAAATGCTGGAGACGGTGCTCGGCTCACACGCGCAGGTGTATTCGGTGAAGCCGCTCACCGGGCATTGCCAAGGCGCGGCGTCGGCCGTCGAAACCATCTCTGCCGTCATGGGATTCGATCGCGGACTGGTTCCTGCGGCCCCACAGGTCTCCGACGGACACCCGCAGTTGCTCGACGGATTCACCGCAGCCGAGCCAGGTCTGACGATGAAATCCTCACTGGGAATGGGAGGACACAATTCGGTGGTGGTGCTGGCTCCTGCGTGAGCGACGGTCTGCCGGATGGTTCGCGCGCCCGCACCGTCACGGGCGCGCGAGCCCGTTCAGATCGACACCCCAGCCCCGCAGATCCCGCATTCCTCGAACTCGACGCGTTTCCACCGCGCAACCGGGACGAAGAACAGCGTGAATTGCTGGTACTGCTTCATTCTCGCCCACTGGGTCGTGTTGTGGCACCGCGGGCAGTTTCGCGTTGCGCCAGGGCCGACGTGTTTGCGCTTGCTGCCGAAACCGAAGAGGAGGAACATCATCCCAGCATAGGTGGCTCGAACAGGTGCCGGACTCGGCGCAGCAGTCGTTCGAGCCACCCTCGCGTTTCGAGACGTCGGTGGCTCGAACGAGTGCTGGGCCGAACGCCGTCAGCTCGAGATCATGCCGTGCGGGTCGATGACGAATTTCTGAGCGACTCCGCTGTCGAATTCCCGGTAGCCGCGTGGTGCGTCGTCGAGAGTGATGACCGTTGCGTTCACCGCTTTCGCAATCGAGACTCGTTCTTTGAGAATGGCATTCATCAGTTCTCGGTGATAGCTCATCACCGGGCACTGCCCGGTGGCGAACGAGAGCGACTTCGCCCAACCGGTGCCGAGGCTGAGCGAGAGAGCGCCACGTTGTGCGGCCTCGTCCACGCCGCCCGGATCACCGGTGACGTAGAGCCCGGGAATTCCGATGCCACCGCCCGCGGTGGTGATGTCCATCAGCGAATTGAGCACCGTGGCCGGTGCTTCGTGGGACGAGTCTCCGCCGTGGCCGCGAGCCTCGAATCCCACCGCGTCCACCGCAGCGTCGACCTCCGGGACACCGAGGATCTGTTCGATCTGATCTTGCGGCGCGCCCTTGCCCACGTCGACGGTCTCGCAGCCGAACGTTCGTGCCTGCGCCAGCCTGTCGGCGTTCATGTCGCCGACGATCACCACCGACGCGCCCAGCAATTGTGCGCCGACCGCGGCCGCCAGACCGACCGGGCCCGCACCCGCGATGTACACCGTCGCACCGGGTTTCACTCCCGCGGTGACCGCGCCGTGATATCCGGTCGGGAAGATGTCGGAGAGCATGGTCAAGTCCAGGATCTTCTCCATCGCCTGATCCCGGTCGGGGAACTTCAGCAGATTGAAGTCCGCGTACGGTGCCATGACGTATTCGGCCTGGCCGCCCACCCATCCGCCCATGTCCACGTAACCGAACGCAGAACCGGGTCGATCCGGGTTGACGTTGAGGCAGATACCGGTCTTGCGCTCCTTGCAGTTTCGGCACCGTCCGCAGGCGATGTTGAACGGAACGGAGCAGATGTCGCCGACCTTCAAGAATTCGACGTCTCGTCCGACCTCGACGATCTCGCCGGTGATCTCGTGGCCCAACACCAGACCCTCGGGTGCCGTCGTGCGTCCACGGACCATGTGCTGGTCGCTGCCGCAGATGTTGGTCGAGACGACCTTCAGGATCACGCCGTGTTCGCATTTGCGGCCGACATTGGCCGGATTCACGCCGGGGCCATCGGTCAATTCCAGGCCCGGAAAAGCGATGTCCTGAACCTCTACACTGCCTGGTCCGGCGTACGTCACTGCTCTGTTGCCTGCCACGATTTCTCCTGTTCGACGGTGTCCGGCTGCGTTCGACAGACCGAGATCGACTGCGCGATAGCTATTTTCATCTCATCGAGACGATCAATGCGCAGTGACGTGGCCTGCATCACACCATAGTATGCGCACCTACGAATACACGGTGCGTCGCCCGCCGCACGAAGCAATCCGGGGACCGATCTCACTCCCCGGAGCTATCGTCGACCGGTGCCCACCGACGACGATCACAACGAGACCATCACCATCGGACGTTCGCCCGGGGTGGAGGTGGAGGTACTCCCCTACGGCGCGACCCTGCAACGAATGTCGGTGACCGGAGGAGACGGCGAGCGCCGCGACGTTCTCGTCGGCGTGGCGGGCGAGCGTGAGCTTCGTTCGTCCACCGCCTATTTCGGCTCCACCGTCGGCCGGTACGCGAACCGGATCGAGGACGGCCGGTTCGAGATCGACGGGCAAGCGGTGCAACTGACGATCAACGACGGCACCAACCATCTGCACGGCGGAACCGACGGCTTCGACTCACGACACTGGACAGTGGTCGGCCGATCGACGGATTCGGTCGAATTCGAGTTGATCAGCCCCGACGGCGATCAGGGCTACCCGGGCGAAGTCCGTGCGCGGGCCCAGTTCTCCGTCACGCCCGATCGCGTGCGGTTGGAGTCGACGGCAACGACCACCGCGCCGACGGTGGTGAACCTGACGTCGCACGCATATTTCGACCTCGACGGCCATGGCATCGACAATCACACCCTGCAGGTGTTCGCCTCGACGTACACCCCGGTCGACACCGAGGGAATCCCGACCGGTGCCATCGAATCCGTCGACGGCACCGCGCTGGATCTGCGCAGGCCCGGACGAGTCGGAGACCTGGCCCGAGCCACTCATCCGCAGTTGCTGACCGCCCGGGGTGTCGACCACAACTTGGTCGTCGACGGTACGGGGCTTCGGCGTGCGGCGATCCTGAGCTCCGAACGCAGTCGAACGACACTGGAATTGTGGACCGATCAGCCCGGAGTGCAGGTCTACACAGGCAACTTCCTGGACGGCAGCGATGTGTCTCGACGCGGCTCGATGCTGCGCCAAGGCGACGGCATCGCACTCGAACCCCAGCTGTTCCCCGATTCACCGAATCACCCGAACTTTCCCTCTGCGGTGCTGCGACCGGGCCAGACGTACCGGTCCGTGATCGAGTGGAGATTTTCTGCACTTCACGCTTGAGTGAGCGCTCACAAAATTTTGGAATTCAAACGTGTCAAGTCTTGACGCGGCCCGATGTTAACGCTCACACTGTGTTGCACACGTCACAGTGGAGTGGCGACATTGAGGAGATCACCATGGCGTCGAAGACAATTTTTGCGGCGAGCGCGCTCATTTTGAGTGGTGCGATCGTCCTGAGTGCGTGTAGTAGCGGAGGCGGCGGCGACGCGTCCGGCGGCGGTGACGGCGCAACGGTGCTGGGCTTTTCCCAGGTCGGTGCCGAGAGCGGATGGCGCACGGCCAACACCATCTCCATCCAGGACGCGGCCAGCGCTGCCGGCATGGAGTTGAAGTTCTCCGACGCTCAGCAGAAGCAGGAAAACCAGATCAAGGCGATTCGCACCTACATCCAGCAGAAGGTCGACGTCATCGCTTTCAGCCCCGTCGTCGAGACGGGATGGGAGCCGGTCCTCCAGGAAGCCAAGCGCGCGAACATCCCGGTGATCCTCACCGACCGCTCCGTCGACACCACCGACGATTCGCTGTATGCCACGTTCCTCGGCTCCGATTTCGTGGAAGAGGGCAAGAAGGCAGGCGATTGGCTGGTGCAGAACAGCGCCACTGCGGACACCACCGGCGACGGAAAGATCAACGTGGTCGAACTGCAGGGAACCACCGGAGCCGCTCCCGCCATCGACCGGGCCGAGGGATTCCGCGACGCCATCGGGGGCCAGTCGAACATCGCGATCACCGCTTCACAGACCGGCGATTTCACTCGTGACGGCGGCAAGCAGGTGATGGAGTCGTTCCTCAACTCCAACCGAGGCCAGATCGACGTCGTCTTCGCCCAGAACGACGACATGGGCCTGGGCGCAATCCAAGCCATCGAAGCAGCCGGGCTGGTACCCGGAAAAGACATCAAGATCATCACCGTCGACGCCGTCAAGGACGGAATGCAAGCACTGGCGGACAAGAAGATCGACTTCATCGTCGAGTGCAACCCACTTCTCGGACCGCAGCTGATGGAGCTCACGGACAAGGTCGTCAAGGGCGAGGACGTTCCCAAGAGGGTCGTCACCGAGGAGACCACCTTCACGCCCGACCAGGCGGCAGCAGTACTCGCCGACCGCCAGTACTGAGAGTCGACGCATGCGTACCGACACCGTTCTCACCGCGGAGCCGATCCCCAGCACAGAGCCGACTCCGCTCGTGGAGATGAAAGTAATCTCGATCACCTTCGGTGCCGTCCGAGCCCTCGACGGGGTGTCGTTGCGGCTCTTCCCCGGCGAGGTGCATTCGCTGATGGGTGAGAACGGTGCCGGTAAATCGACGTTGATCAAGGCACTGACCGGGGTCTACTCGATCGACAGCGGAACGGTCACGATCGACGGAACCGAACACGAGTTCGCGACGCCGAGCGCGGCCCAGGCTGCAGGTATCAGCACCGTCTACCAGGAAGTGAACCTACTTCCGAATCTGACTGTCGCAGAGAACATGCTCCTGGGCCGCGAGCCCCGACGCCTACCCGGAAAACTGTTGGGGGCCATCGGCGGTATCGACACGCGAGCGATGAACCGCCGTGCCAGAACGACTCTCGACCGGCTGGGGCTCGACATCGAGCCGTCGTCGGTCCTCGGGGACCATCCGATCGCCGTGCAACAGCTCGTCGCCATCGCCCGTGCAGTCGATGTCGACGCCCGCGTACTCATCCTGGACGAGCCGACCTCGAGTCTGGACAAGGACGAGGTCGAAACCCTGTACTCCGTCATCGAACGGCTGAGGGAAGACGGAACCTCGATCGTCTTCGTGTCGCACTTCCTCGACCAGATCTACCGGATCTCCGACCGAATGACGATCCTGCGCAACGGAAAGCTCGTCTCCGAGCGCCTGGTCGCCGACACTCCGCAGTTCGAGCTGGTCGAGTTGATGATCGGTCGGGAACTGGACACCTTGCGCGAACTCGACAGCCGCGAGCCGGTCATGGTTTCCGACGAACAGACGCCCGTCGTGGAAGTATTGGGCATCGGACGCAAGGGCGCACTGGAAGCAACCGATCTGCGTCTTCATGCGGGACAGGTCGTCGGCATCGCCGGTCTGCTCGGGTCCGGCCGTACCGAGCTTGCTCGCCTGCTCGGTGGAGCCGATAGATCGGACTCGGGATCGATCGAAGTGCATGCGACCAAGCACCGCATTCGCAGTCCACGCCAGGCCGCCGATCAGCGCATCGCCCTCACCAGCGAGGATCGCAAGGCCGACGGTGTGGTGGCCGATCTGACGGTGGCCGACAACATGCTGCTCGCTCTGCAGGCCAAGCGTGGATGGCTTCGTCCCATCCCCCGTGCCACCCGCACCAAGCTCGTCAAGCAGTACATCTCTGCACTCGACATCAGGCCCGCCGATCCGAACGCGTTGATGCGCAACCTGTCCGGCGGCAACCAACAGAAGGTGCTCCTCGCCCGCTGGCTCATCACCGAACCCGAACTTCTGATTCTGGACGAACCGACACGCGGAATCGACATCGGTGCCAAAGCGCAGATCCAAACCCTGGTGGCCGATCTGGCCGCGCGCGGAATGTCGGTGGTGTTCATCTCCGCCGAGCTCGAAGAGATCCTGCGCCTCAGTGACCGCATCGTGGTCATGCGAGATCACCGCAAGATCGACGAACGTATCAACGACGGTGTGTCGGTCGGCGACGTGCTCGCCACCATCGCAGCCGGGGTGCGCACCGACGAACCCGTCGCGGCCGCCACTTCGACCACCGACAGGAATGTCGCATCATGACCGAAACCCTCGAACCACCGGCCGGCGCGCCCGCTCGCGCACGTGCCGCCCTCGCCCAGCCGGTCGTCTGGCCGCTGCTGGCTCTGATAGCTCTGATCGTCGTCAATGTCGTTGTGACACCGGACTTCCTCGACATTCGAATCGAGAACGGTGGCCTGTTCGGAAACATCGTCGATATCGCACGCAACTCCGCGCCGCTCATTCTGGTGGCCGTCGGCATGACGCTGGTGGTGGCAACCCGCGGCATCGACCTCTCCGTGGGCGCAGTGGCAGTCATCGCTGCCGCCGTTGCGTGTACTCGCATCGTCGCGGCACCGGACGAGGGTGCCACCACGACGATGATCATGGCTGTCGTCTGGGCACTGGGAGTATGTCTGCTGCTGGGTCTGTGGAACGGCCTTCTGGTGTCGGTCTTCGGGATTCAACCCATCATCGCGACGCTCATTCTGATGGTCGCCGGACGTGGCCTGGCCATGTTGATCACCGACGGAAACATCACGACAGTCAACAACCCGGCCTTCAGCACGCTCGCGTCGGGCACGCTTCTCGGACTTCCACTGGCACTGATCATCGCCCTCGTGGTCGTGGCAGCAACCGCACTGTTGACCCGGCGGACCGCACTGGGGATGCTCGTCGAAGCCGTCGGAATCAACCCGGAGGCAAGCAGATTGGCAGGCGTCCAGTCGCGGACGATCGTCTGGACGGTCTATGTGTTCGCCGCGGTGTGCTCGGGAATGGCTGGTCTGATCATCGCTGCGAACACCAACTCGGTGAACGCGAACAGTCTGGGCCAGTGGATCGAGCTCGACGCCATCCTCGCTGTCGTCATCGGCGGCACTGCTCTGACCGGTGGTCGATTCTCCATCGCCGGCACCGTCGTCGGTGCCCTGCTCATCGGCACACTCACGCGCACCATCACCAATGTCGGTATCCCCTCCGAGGCCAACTACCTGTTCAAAGCGGTCGTCATCATCGTGGTCTGCCTGTTGCAATCACCACGAGCCCGCGCATCACTGCGGACGTGGTTCCGCACCGACTCCACCAAGGCGGTACGACCGTGAGCGACCTCATGACTGCTCCCCCCACGACTACCGCGGCAGCACCGGGCCCCGCGCCCTCGACCTGGGACCGCGTGAAGCGGTACTCCCCACCGTCTCGGTTTCTGCCGGTCATCGCCACGTTCGCGCTGTTCGTCGGTCTGTTCGGACTCGGCGAATTCCGCTACAGCGGCTTCGCCGATCCACAGGTGTTCCTGTCACTGCTGATCGACAACTCGTTCCTCATCGTCCTCGCGGTAGGGATGACCTTCGTCATCCTCACCGGCGGAATCGATCTCTCCGTCGGGTCCGTCGTCGCACTCTCGACGATGATCGCCGCGCGCACACTGCAATTGGGCTGGCCACCGCTGCTGGTCATGGCCGTGGTGTTGCTGTGCGGTGCCGTGCTCGGCACCGTCATGGGTGCCCTCATCCACTATCTGCAGATTCAGCCGTTCGTCGCCACACTCGCGGGGATGTTCCTCGCCCGGGGCCTGTGCTACATGATCGGTGTCGAGTCGATCCCGATCACCGACGACACGTTCTCCTCGATCGCATTCGCCGTCATCGAACTTCCCGGCGGCTACACCATCACCTGGAGCGTGGTGATCGCGCTGGCCACGGTGGCGATTGCTGCATACGTGTTGGCCTGCACTCGTTTCGGACGTTCGGTCTACGGCATCGGTGGCAACGAGGCGTCCGCGCTGCTGATGGGGCTCAAGGTGGCGGCCGTGAAAGTCGGCGTCTACACGATCAGCGGATTCTGCGCGGCGCTCGCCGGCCTACTGTTCTCCTTCTACGCACTGTCGGGCTACAGCCTCAACGCCGTCGGCATGGAGCTCGACGCCATCGCCGCGGTGGTGATCGGCGGAACGCTGCTCACCGGCGGGCGCGGGTACGTCCTCGGCTCGCTGGTGGGAGTCCTGATCCTCGGTGCCATACAGACTTTCATCGCCTTCGACGGAACCCTGAGCTCGTGGTGGACGCGAATCACGATCGGAGTGCTGCTCCTGGTGTTCGTTCTCGCCCAACGTCTGCTGACGGCGAGAAAGAGGTGACCAACACAGGGATCGACGGTAAGGCACCGGTCATGACCGACGTCGCCCGATTGGCCGGGGTATCCCATCAGACGGTCTCGCGGGTCATCAACGGTCAGAACAACTTACGCCCCGAAACCCGCGACCGGGTACAGAATGCCATCGACCAACTGGGCTATCGTCCCAATCGTGCCGCCAGGGCACTGGTCACCAAACGGTCCGCCTCGATCGGAATCATCGGCTCCAAAGGCGGGTTCTGGGGGCCGAGCACCACGCATCGCACCGTGCAGAGCGCGGCACGTGATGCCGGATTCTCCGTCAGCGCAGTCAGTCTCGCAACGCTGACACACGACGAACTCGTCGGCGCACTGCATCACCTGCACGACCAGGGCGTCGAGGGCATCGTGTTGATCGCCGCCACCGACGACGCTGTGGCAGCGGCTCGATCCGAGGAGTCCGTCGTTCCCGTCGTGGTCGTCGAAGGTGACCCCACCACCTCGACCTGGACCGTGGGCATCGATCAGGTCGGCGGCGCTCGATTGGCCACCCGACACCTGATCGAGGCAGGTCACGAACGCATCGTGCATCTGTCCGGACCGCAGGGATGGACCGAATCCCGCGGCCGTGAACAAGGGTGGCAGGATGCGCTCGACGAGGCCGGGCTGGCGTGGACACCGGTCCTGCGCGGCGACTGGTCCGCACGCAGCGGCTACGAGAACGGGCTCCGCCTCGCCGAGGACCACACCGTCACGGCCGCGTTCTGCGCCAACGACCAGATGGCCCTCGGCTTGCTGCGCGCCTTCCACGAGAGCGGCCGCCGTGTGCCCGAGGAGTTCGCCGTCGTCGGATTCGACGACATCCCCGAGGCTGCTTTCCTGATCCCACCACTGACGACGGTCCGCCAGGACTTCACCGAAGTCGGCAGACGCGCGATCGACGTCCTGCGCGCGGCACTGGACAACACTGCCGCACCCGAGGCGCTCATCGATCCTGAACTCGTCGTTCGATCGTCCAGCACCACTGCACCCAAACCGACCACAACCGTTGCACCGCAACAAGGAGAATCGCATGTCCAATGACCGCTACACGGTAGGAGTGGACTACGGCACTCTCTCCGGCCGTGCCGTAGTCGTCCGTGTGTCCGATGGTGCCGAAATTGCATCTGCCGTACACGAATACCGCCACGCCGTACTCGAGGAGACTCTGCCCGGCAGTACCGTACGACTACCCGACGCGTGGGCTCTGCAGGTGCCGGACGACTATCGCGACGTCCTACGCCGCGCCGTCCCCGCTGCGATGGCCGCCGCGGGCATCGCGCCGGAGCAGGTGGTGGGTATCGGGACCGACTTCACCGCATGCACCATGGTGCCGACCTACGCGGACGGCACGCCGCTCAGCGAAGACCCGCGGTTCGTCGATCGCCCACACGCCTACGTCAAACTGTGGAAACACCATGCGGCGCAGGGACAGGCCGACCGCATCAACGAATTGGCCGCCCGACGCGGCGAGAGCTGGCTCCCCCGCTACGGCGGCTTGATCTCCTCGGAATGGGAATTCGCCAAGGCGCTGCAGATTCACGAGGAGGACGCCGAGATCTACGAGGCCATGGACCGGTGGGTCGAGGCGGCCGACTGGATCGTCTGGCAACTGTGCGGAAACTACGTGCGTAATGCCTGCACCGCGGGATACAAGGGCATCTATCAAGACGGCAAGTACCCTTCCGTCGATTTCCTCACCGAGCTCGCGCCCGGGTTCGGTGGGTTCGTAGCCGAGAAGCTCGACCAACCGCTGGGCGAATTGGGCTCGCGTGCAGGCACGTTGACCGCCGAGGCGGCGGCATGGACGGGATTGCCCGAGGGCATAGCCGTCGCGGTCGGAAACGTGGATGCCCACGTCACGGCCCCGGCTGCGGGTGCCGTCGAATCGGGCCGCATGGTCGCCATCATGGGAACATCCACCTGCCACGTCATGAGTTCGACCGTGTTGAACGACGTTCCGGGTATGTGCGGCGTCGTCGACGGCGGCATCGTCGCGGGGTCGTACGGGTACGAGGCCGGCCAGAGCGGGGTCGGCGACATCTTCGGGTGGTTCACCCGCACCGGAGTTCCCGCGTCCTACAGCGAAGCGGCAACTGCCGCAGGCGAGTCCGTGCACGAATACCTGACGCGGCTCGCGTCGGCCCAAGAGGTGGGCGAGCACGGTCTGGTCGCGCTCGACTGGCACAGCGGCAATCGGTCGATCCTGGTCGATCACGAACTGTCCGGCCTGGTCATCGGATCGACGCTCGCGACGCGGCCCGAGGACACCTACCGCGCACTGCTCGAGGCAACGGCGTTCGGTACCCGCGTCATCGTCGAGACGTTCCGCGGCAGCGGCGTTCCCGTCGAAGAATTCGTCGTGGCGGGAGGGCTGGCCCGCAACCCACTGCTGATGCAGATCTACGCCGACGTGCTACGAATGCCGCTGTCCGTCATCGCGTCCGCGCAGGGCCCCGCCTTGGGCTCCGCCATCCACGCGGCAGTGGCCGCAGGCTGTTACCCGGACGTGCCGGTGGCGTCGAAATCGATGGGCAAGGTTCGCCGCGGTGCATTCGTTCCGGACGAGTCCCGGTCGAAGGCATACGACTGGCTGTACGAGATCTACCTGGAACTGCACGATCGCTTCGGTCGGGACGTACCGACCATGCGCCGGCTGCGATCACTGCGTCGCGCAGCCCTGACGAGGAAGCTGGAAGCGAAATGACAGTTGTCGACGATGTTCGCGAGGTCGTCGAGGAGATTCGCAAGGACGTGTGCGCACTGCATGCGGAACTGGTGCGCTACGGACTGGTCGTGTGGACGGCGGGCAACGTGTCCGCGCGCGTTCCCGGTCGAGACCTCATGGTCATCAAGCCGAGCGGCGTCTCCTACGACGACCTGACACCGGGCAACATGGTGGTGTGCGATCTGCACGGTCGAGTGGTCGAAGGAGACCACGCGCCGTCCTCGGACACCGAGGCGCAGGCATACGTCTATCGGCACCTCGACCACATCAACGGTGTGGTGCACACTCATTCGCCCTACGCGGTGGCGTGGGCCGCGCGAGGAGAACCCATTCCGGTCGTGACCACGATGTGCGCCGACGAATTCGGCGGCGACATTCCGGTGGGTCCGTTCGCCGTGATCGGCGACGACTCGATCGGGCGCGGCATCGTCGACACCCTCGCAGACAGCCGCTCTCCGGCAGTACTCATGCAGAACCACGGCGTCTTCGCGGTTGGCCCGTCGGCCCGATCTGCGGTGAAAGCGGCGGTCATGTGCGAGGACGTGGCCCGATCGGTGCACCTGTCATATCAACTGGGACAACCACTTCCCATCCCCCGCGCGTCGGTCGACGCACTCTACGACCGCTACCAGAACGTCTACGGCCAGCGCTGATCAGCGCCACATTTTTCCACGGAAGGTACATTCTCCATGTCCGAAGTATGGTTTCTCACCGGCAGTCAAGGCCTCTACGGTCCCGAGACGCTCGAGCAGGTGGCAGTCCAATCACGGGAGATCGCAGACAAACTCGACGGCGCACTACCGGTATCCGTCGTCTGGAAGCCGGTGCTGCTCGACGCGTCCGCGATCCTGCGGTGCATGCGCGAGGCCAACGCCGCCGAGGACTGCATCGGCGTCGTCACCTGGATGCACACTTTCTCGCCGGCCAAGATGTGGATCGCAGGCCTGGACGCGCTCGATGTTCCACTGCTGCACCTGCACACGCAGGCCGGAATGTCGTTGCCCTGGTCCACGATCGACATGGAGTTCATGAATCTGAACCAGGCTGCGCACGGTGATCGCGAGTTCGGGCACATCGAGTCCAGGGTCGGCGTACTGCGCACCACCATCGCGGGCCACGTCGACAATCCGTCGGTACGGACGCGGGCGGAGCAGTGGGCGCGCGCGGCACTCGGCCGGGCCGAATTGCGTTCGCTGAAACTGGCCCGCTTCGGCGACAACATGCGCGACGTCGCGGTCACCGAGGGCGACAAGGTGGAGGCGCAGCTGCGGTTCGGCGTCTCCGTGAACACCTACGGCGTCAACGATCTCGTGGACGTTGTCGACAGCGTCAGCGAGTCGGCCGTCTCGGAACTCGTCGACGAGTATCGGTCGCTCTACGACATCGCACCGAGCCTCGACAAGGACGGGGCTCGTCACGACTCCCTCCGCTACGGCGCACGCGTCGAAGCGGGAATGCGGCAGTTCCTCACCGACGGCGGGTTCAAGGCGTTCACCACCAATTTCGAGGACCTCGGCGGCCTGCGTCAGTTGCCGGGATTGGCGGTGCAGCGACTGATGGCCGACGGTTACGGCTTCGGCGGCGAGGGCGACTGGAAGACGTCGATGTTGTTGCGCGGTATGAAGGTCATGGCCGAGGGACTGGAGGGCGGTACGTCCTTCATGGAGGACTACACCTACCACCTCGTCCCCGGTGAGGAGAAGATCCTCGGTGCACACATGCTGGAGGTGTGCCCGTCCATCACGACGTCCCGCCCGACACTGGAAATTCATCCACTCTCGATCGGCGGCCGCGAGGATCCGGTGCGGCTGCGATTCACCGCCGATCCGGGGCATGGCGTCGTCGTCGGACTGTCCGACGTCGGTGAGCGATTCCGATTGACGGCCAACGTGATCGACGTGGTCGAGCCCGACGAGGCGCTGCCGAAACTACCCGTGGCATGCGCAGTGTGGGAACCGCAGCCCTCGCTGTCGGTGTCGGCCGAATCGTGGTTGACTGCAGGCGCACCCCACCACACGGTGTTGAGCACCGCCATCGGTCTGCCTGTGCTGGAGGCATTCTCGGACATGATCGGTGTCGAGCTGCTCGCCATCGATTCCGGCACCACGACGCGTGGGTTCCAGCAGACTCTCCGATGGAACGCGGCGTACCACCGACTCGCAGCGAGGTTGTGAGCTGGTAGTGCCCGCCGTCTAACCGTGTCGAGCGCGGTATTCCTCTTCGGCCCCGGGGTGCAGAGGAATACCGCCCGTCATGACCAGTGAGCGTGCGTCGAGAAATTGGCTGCCGATCGCTTGCCCGGGAACCAGGGCCGACGATCGGTCGAGCAGAACGCTCACCAGTGCGGCGACAACTCGGTTCGGCACATCGGGGTGGGCCAACAGCAGATTCGGAATTCCGACGGTCGTCACCTCCGGGTGCGAGCCGTACACGTTCGCCGGAACCGGGACCGCCTCGTACGCGGTACCGAACGCCCGACGCAGGTTCGGAACGAGACTGCCCAGTTCGAGCAACCGGATCTCGCTGCGCGGCTCGGCGAAAGCCGGGGTCGGCAATCCACCCGCCCACATCACCGCGTCGATCTCGTTGTCGGACAACGCGGTCGCAGCCGCCTTCATCGACAATTGAACTTCACGAACTGCATCCGGTCCCGAGACGCCGGCCGCGTCGAGGATCCGATGCGAGAGAACCGTCGCCCCCGATCCGGGCGCGCCGGTACTCACTCGTCGTCCCCGTAGATCACTCGCTGCGAGGATGGTCGAGTCCGCCCGCACAGCGACCTGAAAGTAGTTCTCGTAGACACATCCGACCGCGGCCAGGTCGGTACTCGGGTGGCTGTATGCGGCGTCGATCAGCGTCATCGCCAGTTCGGCACGACCGGAGATCAACGCGTAGAGGTTGTCGAGAGAACCGGATGTCGTGAGCGGCACTACCTCGACCTCCGACATTCCGGCAGCCGCGTCGGACAGCAGGCCGGAGAACTCCCAGAAGAAGCCGCCCACCTCGCCCGCCGCCAGGCGCAGTTGCATCGGCGGGTCCGTGGCGCAGGCTCCCATGGCCACTGCGGTCAGCGACACGACACCGGCCCGCAGAGCTGTTCTTCGAGAGAACAACGCAGCGGGCCGGAGCATGTCACTCACTGTAAGTCGTCACAGGTCACGCGAAGGCCTTGCCCTGCTCCCTGTCGAGGACGGTCTCGGTCTTGTTCCGCAGCACGAAGATGTACACCAGGAGCGAGATGCCGATGACGACGGTCACGTACAGGATGAACCACCCGACGTGCCCACCGTTCTTCGCGGCCTGGTAGATCAACGGAGCGGTACCACCGAACGCGGAGTTCGCCAGCGCGTAACCGAGGCCGACTCCCAATGCGCGGATGTGCGAGGGGAACAATTCCGCTTTGACGATCGCGTTGATCGAGGTGTAGCCGGTGAGGATGACGTAGCCAACGCAGACCAGCGCCAAGGACTGCACCACCGACGTCGCCGACGGCAGGTATGTGATGAGCACGTAGGTGTAGAGCACGCCGCCAACGCCGAAGAAGACGAGCAGAGGCTTGCGTCCCACCTTGTCGCTGATCAAACCGCCGATGGGCTGCAGCAACATCAGGAAGATCAGCCCGAACAGGTTGATCCAGGTACCGGTCATTCCGCGGTCCTCGTACGCTGCCTTGATCATCGAGGGTGCATTGACGCTGTAGGTGTAGAACGCGATGGTGCCACCGGCGGTCACCATGAAACAGATCAGCAGAGCGCGCCAATGCTTTCCGACCAATTCCTTGAGAGATCCGGACGCCTGATCGGCACCGCTACGAACTGCCTCGAGCTGATCCTTCGTCAACGACTCGTCCATGCTGCGGCGCAGCCAGAAGACAACCACTGCGGCGACGCCACCGATGAAGAACGCTATGCGCCAACCGAAGTCCTCGATCTGCTCCCTCTGGAAGAAGACCTGCATGAGCAGCAGTGTGACCTGCGCCAGAACGTGGCCACCGATCAGCGTGACGTACTGGAACGAGGAGAAGAATCCGCGACGCTCACGAGTGGCGGCCTCGGACATGTATGTCGCCGACGCTCCGTACTCACCACCGGTGGCGAAGCCCTGCACCAGACGGCACAAGATCAGAATGACCGCGGCCCATACACCGATGCTCTCCCGGCCGGGGGTGAACGCAATGACCATCGAGCAGGCCGCCATCAGCGAGACGCTGAATGTCAGTGCGGCTCGGCGACCGTTCCGGTCTGCGTAGCGTCCGAAGAACCACGAACCGACCGGACGCATCAGGAACGTGACCGCGAAGATCCCGTAGACGTAGATGGTCGAATTCTTGTCCGCCGAATCGAAGAACTGATTCTCGAAATACGTCGCGAAGACGGTGTAGACGTACACGTCGTACCACTCGACGAGGTTGCCCGACGACCCACGCAGTGTGTTGTAGACGGCGCGACGGGTGGCTGCGGGAGACGAGACCGGCGGGTTCGCACGAGACGAACCAGCGGTCGAAGTGGCCTCGTTGGCCATGGGCAGGTCCTTCCACAGATAGCTTGCGGGTGGGTCGCCGAACGCGTGACGGCAACCGAAGTCCTTCTACTGTGACCCCCAGCACAGCCAGAACCAAGCTGTTTCGCGTTTCCTAACACTCCCTTAGGACAAGGACCCGCTCGAGCCGTGACGCGGGAGCAGAATTCGGACGATCAAACCGGACGGTCGATGAGCGTCGACCTCGAGGCGTCCTCCCACTCGTTCGATCAGGGCCGCGACTATTGCCAGGCCGAGCCCCGTTCCGGCCCCGTGAGCACTTGATGCCCGAAAGAACCGGTCCGCGATCATCGGCAATTCGGCAGCGGATACACCCGGGCCGGTGTCGGTGATCGACACCACGACGTGATCGTCGCCGGCTCGGCAGTCGATGTCGACATCCGCTCCCGAACCGGCGTACTTGGTCGCGTTGCTCAGGATCGCGTCGAGCATGCGCACCAGGTCTTCCTCCGGTACCGCAGCAGTGTGATCGGCTACCGGGTCGGGATCCGCGACATGGACGGTCAACCCGGCCACTGTCAGTGCGCTCGACCAGAATCGGACTCTGTCGGTGAGCACGAACAGTACGTCGCACGCGGTCTCGCGATGCAGGACCGGCGTCTCGGCAGCAGCGAGAACGAGAAGATCCTCGACGACGGAGTCGAGCCGATCGACCTCCAGTGTCGTTCGCTGGTGCGCTTCGGCGACCGATTCGGGCACCCGCATTCCCAACACGTCCAGTCGAATCCGTAATGCCGCCAGCGGGTTACGCAACGCGTGAGCGGTGTCGGCCACCAGACGACGCTGCGCAGCGGTCGCGTTCTCCACATCCTCGGCCATCGCGTCGAACGCACGCGAGAGCGCTCGAACCTCGGGCGGACCGACGTGTACATCCGACTCGAGACGTGGTGCGTCGTCGAGAGGCCGACGATCGTGAAAGGCGTCGCCGAACGATTGGACCCGCATCGACAACGACGTCAGTGGACGAACGACCCAGCGCGACAACGCAGCAGCGATCAGCGCCACCGTGGCCAAGATCAGCAGCGCACCGACAGCGATCACCGCCCACCCGATCGTGACATCCCGGCGGGCCGCGTCGGTGGAGGCTGCGATCACGACGGCACCGTCGACCTGCGTTCCCCCACCGATCGGTGCAGCCACCAGTACCGACGACGGCGACCACGGCGTCACACTCGACGGAAGGCCACCGCGTTGATTGCGTAGCGCACCGGCCACCGCCTGTTGCACGTCCGTACGCGTCGTATCCAGACCCGATGCAGCACGCACCGCTCCGGTGCGGTCGACCACCACGATCCCCTCGCCGTACAGATCGTTGTAGCGCTGCACCGACTCTCGGATTCGAGAATCACCCGACTCGTCCTCCCGGGAGCTCAGTTCCGCGAAATACGTTGCAGCGGCAGCTCGATTCTCACCGAATCGTTGGGCGCGTTCGCGACCCAGCAACAATCCCAGCGGAACCGACAGCGCGAGAACGACGACGGCCGAGTAGACCATCAGCACCACGAGAACCCGGCGCCGCACGTCAGCTGTCCCAGCGGTAGCCGAAGCCGCGGATCGTGGCGATGGTCCCGGGTCGGCCGAGCTTGGCACGCAACGTCGTCATGTGCACGTCGAGCGATCGCGAGATCGCCACGTACGCATCGCCCCAGATCGCATCCATCAGCTGTTCGCGGCTCACCGCTTCACCACGCCGAGTCGCCAGGTGCGCGAGCAGGTCGAACTCTTTGGTGGTCAGCCCGATGTCTCGCCCGTCGACTTCGACACTGCGCCCGACGAGATCGACGACCACGTCGCCCAACTCGAGCCGATCCACCGCCGCATCACTCGTTGCGCTCCGTCGCCGCGCCGCCACTTCCAGCCTTGCGTGCAACTCCCCCAACCGAGCGGGCTTGACGACGTAGTCGTCCGCGCCCGCGCGCAGAGCTCGGACCACCGACCGCTCGTCGTCCCGCGCGGTCAGCACCACCACGGGCACCGAACTCAGGGTCCGCAGCTTACGAAGCGCCTCGAGGCCGTCCATGTCGGGCAGGCCGAGATCGAGGAGAACGACACCCATGCCGTGGTACCCGAGCAGTAGGTCGGCACCGCGGCGCATCCGGACAGGGTCGTGCCCCACCTCGGTCAGCGCATCCACCAACGCGTCGCCGACGCCGTCGTCGTCCTCCACCACCGCTATTCGCATCGCCTCGAGATTAGGCCACCATCCGCTCTCGCACGCTCGGCGACCGTTGGCCAGGCTTCGAATCAGGGTGATTCGAACCGTCGCTGCACGGACTCGGACGGGTTAGCTTCGGTAACGATGCTCGATTCGTGGTGGACGTCGGTCTGCCCAACAGTGAGGACAGTCGCACCGCATGGCGCTCAACAACGGAACTCTGATCCACCTGGTCGCACGAGAGGGAAAGCAGGACGAGGTCGCCGCGATCCTGGGCGAAGCACTCGGATCGGTGGCGCGGGATCCGCAGACCGCGACGTGGTACGCGTATCGAATCACCAACACCGAGTTCGGAATCTTCGGTTCGTCCGAAAGCAAGGCGCCCCTCGGCCAGGACGGCCATCCGGTGCTCACCCGACTGTCCGACGACCTGCTCGCGCACGCGCCGTCGATGCAGTCGTTCGACGTGCTCGCCTCCAAGGTCTGATGTCGACCGACCTGCGATGAGCAGCAGGTTCACCCCACTACTCCGACCAGCTGATCGAAAGAGCCGAACATGAACGCAGGGCCCGACACCGCACGCAAGCAGCTGGTACTGAGCGCTTTCGACATGGCGTGCGTGGTGCACCAGAACCCCGGCATGTGGACCGACGCCGATGACCAGACTCACCGCTACACCGACATCGAGTACTGGGTGGAATTGGCCCAGACGCTGGAAGCGGCGGGTTTCGACATCCTCTTCCTGGCCGACGTCCTGGGGTTCTACGACGTGTACGGCGGCAACCGAGACGCCGCACTGCGTACCGCTGCGCAGGCACCCGTAGCCGATCCGCTGTTGACGATCTCGGCCATGGCCGCGGCGACGAAGACGCTGAGTTACGGTGCGACGGTCTCGTCCACCTACGAGCTGCCGTACAAGTTCGCCAAGACCATGACGACACTCGACCACCTCACCAAAGGCCGGGTGGCGTGGAACGTCGTGACGTCCTACCAGCAGAGCGCGGCAGTCAATCTCGGCCTGACGCAGCAGATCTCGCACGACGAGCGGTACGAGATCGCCGACGAGTTCATGGAGGTCTGCTACAAGCTGTGGGAGGGCTCGTGGGAAGAGGACGCGGTGGTGCGCGACCGCGCTCGTGGCGTCTACACCGAGCCGTCCAAGGTGCACGACATCGACCATGCCGGTAAGTACTTCACCGTTCCCGGTGCGCATCTGGGCGAACCGTCCCCGCAACGCACGCCGTTCCTGTTCCAGGCCGGGGCGTCGGCCCGGGGGCGCAAGTTCGCCGCCAAGCACGCCGAAGCGGTCTTCCTCGTCGGAGTCAACCCCCACGACGTTCGCCCCATCGTCGACCAGTACCGCATGTTGGCCGCCGAGCAGGGACGCGATCCGCGAAGCCTGAAGATCATCATGATGCTCACTCCCATCGTCGCCGAGACCGACGAGGCCGCGCACGAAAAACTGCTGCAGGTTCAGAAGCACGCCCAGGTCGACGCCGCTCTGGCACTGTGGGGCGGATGGACCGGAGTCGATCTCTCGGGAGCCGACCCCGACAAGCCGTTGGACCAGTTCCGAGGCGACGGCATCCGTGCGTTCAGCGACATGCTCACTCGGGTCGACAGCGAATTGGTATGGACACCACGCAAACTGGCGGAGTGGCTGTGCGTGGGCGGCATGAGCGCGAGCATCGTGGGCTCACCGAAGACGATCGTCGATCACTTCGAGGAGTGGATCGAGATCGCCGACGTCGACGGCTTCAACATCGCTCGCGTCACCAACTTCGAAACCTTCCGCGACTTCGGTGAATTGATCACCCCCGAACTCCGTCGCCGCGGATTGATTCCCGACACCAACCGAACCGAGGCCACCTCCCTGCGAGAACTCGTGCTGGGGCAGCCGCGTCTGCGTGACGACCATCCCGGCGCGGCCTTTCGGCCCGCCGCGACGACCGGTCCCCGTCCGGCCCCGCCGACGACCATTCGCGTCGCACCCCGCAACGTCGGACTCCTGGTCACCCTCACCGCGAAACCCGACACGGCAGACGCCCTGGAAAACTGGCTCACCGAGATGCACGCGCACGCAATCGACGAGCCGGGCACCACAACCTGGTACGCAATCAAGTTGAGCGAGCACACGTTCGCGATCTACGACACGTTCCCCGACGAGGACGGCCGACAGGACCACCTGCACGGCAGCATTGTGAAGTCCCTCCGCGAACGCCAGCAGGAGCTTCTGGCCGAGCCGCCGACCATCCGTCAGGTGGACCTGCTCGCAGTGAAATCCTTGTTGACGGTCTGATCGACGAACGTCAGCGGCTCATCTCACCTACTGTTCTTCGAGGGGGAGCACCGGGTTTCAGGGCCGCGGGTCTGCGGGGCGGCCGAACATAATTCGGTATCGCCCCAGCGCGCTCGTATGCCAGCCTGAAGCGATGGAATGGCAGGCTTTCGAATGCGTCGAGGAGTGGCGTCTTCCGTTCGTCCCGGACTCCGGTCACGGCGCACCCACTCGGATCGTCGACGCGTGCGGTGCCGTGGGGCGTGATCTGTACTGCCGCAAGCACGGCAGCGAACAGCACATCGAGCGGTCGGAATGGACGATCGCACTGATGGAGACCGGGCACTGCCATGTCGGGCTCGAACCCGTCCCGCATCACCGGAGGCCCGCCCTCGAGCAGTTCCGAGGCTTTTCGTTCGGCGCGTTGCATATCGATCAAACGCTCGCCGAGGCCACGGTCGTCGTTGCCGACTCGGTGCAGGGCGAACTCGCAGGCTATTACCCGTTCATCCAGTGGCCGATCCAGGAGAAGCGACTGCTCCTGCCGGTGGTGCGCGACGGAACGGCCGTGTGGCGGGACCCGCGGACCGACCTGACAGTTGCCGAGATCGGCCTGCTGACCGACTGACCACGAGATCCACAGCGCACCAGAGTCATTCGGTAGAGCTGGTACGCGAAACAGGCGGTATGGTCGCGACCAATCGATCGATCACCGAACGGACGACCTCCGGAGCCGGGGCGTGCGTCAGCAATCCCTCCACGACGAACGTCCCGATGCGCAGCATCGCATCGGCTTCGGACCCGGACAGTCCAGCCTTCTCGATATCGGAAGCGAACAACGATTCCGCGAAGTGGTGGAAACCGTTGTGCCAGTGTTCGATTGCTGCCGACTTGGCAACTCGGTCGTGCACCGTCGATACCAGAGGGCCCACCCTCTGCAGTTGCTCCACGAGCCAGACCAAACGGTCGGCCAGGGATCGATCCGCGACGGTCGCATAATCTGCCGCGTCCTCGGCCGCGATAGCGGTCAGCACTGCGACCAGGATGTCGTCCTTGTCGTCGAAGTACCAGTACACGGTGTTCGGGGTGATCCCGACAGCTTTCGCCAGACGGCTGATCGATGCGCGCTCGAAACCGTCGGATACGAACATCTCGCGGGCAGCGGCGACGATGTCGTCGCGCTTGCTCTCTCTGTCGTGTAGTCCGCGATTCTTGGGCATGTCCCGGAGTTTATCTTGAATGCCATTCAAGACTCTGCTACCGTTCTTGATGACCGTTCAAGAGATGGAGACGTGGCAGATGTCGAACACCGGACGCACAGCCCTGATCACCGGCGCATCCGCAGGCATCGGCGCGGCCTTCGCCCGTCACCTCGCCGCC
This sequence comes from Rhodococcus sp. NPDC077669, assembly GCF_040686915.1. NCBI lineage: Bacteria > Bacillati > Actinomycetota > Actinomycetes > Mycobacteriales > Nocardiaceae > Rhodococcus > Rhodococcus sp. NPDC077669. The sequence continues at coordinate 56,083 of NZ_JBFBMD010000009.1, forward strand.
GAGGGACACAACCTCGTTCTGGTAGCCCGTCGCGAGGATCGGTTGACTGCACTGGCAGACGAGCTCACCACGCGCCACAGCGTGCGGTGCGACGTGGTGGCCGCCGACCTGGCCGATCGCGACGCTCCCCGCGCGATCATGGAGCGCACGCGAGCCCTGGGTGTCGACATCGACATACTCGTCAACAATGCTGGAATGTCGGGGAATTCGAAGTTCGCCGACGCTCCATTCGAGTCGCTGGCCGCGGAGATCCAGGTGATGATCACGGCGGTGACCGAACTTGCTCACCTCACTGTTCCTGGCATGAAAGAGCGAGGATACGGACGCATCGTCAACCTCTCGTCGCTGGCGGCCCTCCTTCCGCCCGCAGCCAGTCTGCTGTACACCGGCATCAAGTCCTACGTACTCGACGTGTCGCAGTCACTCGACATGGAGCTGCGTCCCCACGGCATTCACGTCACCGCGCTCTGCCCGGGCTTCACGCACAGCGAGTTCCACGACGTCATGGGAACCAGGGAGGCGGCCACATCCAAGCTCCCCTCGATCCTGTGGCAGAACCCCGAGGACGTCGTTCGCGAGGGATGGCGCGCGGTCGAGAACGGCACTCCGGTGTGCGTGCCCGGGTTGGTCAACAAAGCGACTGCTGTTGCAGCCAAACCGATTCCGACACGTATCGGGTACTACCTCGGCCGGACACTCAACCCCTTCAAGTAGCGAGTCTCGATCCATACAGTCTTTGCTGAACAGAGGAACAATGGCATGATCACCGACGACCACACCGGTTTCACCCGTACCGAGACGTCATTCCACTCGAACGGAGTTCGTTGCGCCACTACGGTTTTCCGGCCACGCAGCCCGGCCTCCGACCGTCTGCCGGTGATTGTCATGGCCCACGGGTTCGGTAGTCCCCGAGCCATGCGCCTGTACGCCTACGCGGAGCGTTTCGTCGCGGCCGGTTACGTGGTGTGCGTCTTCGACTACCGGTTCTTCGGGGACAGCGAGGGCGAACCGCGCCAGTTGTTGGACGTGAACGAACAGCTCACCGACTGGCGAAACGCAGTCGACTTCGCTCGCGCATTAGACGGAGTCGACGACAATCGGGTCGTCGGCTGGGGGACGTCGTTCGCCGGTGGCCACGTACTGACGTTGGCGGGCAACGGGGTTCGATTCGCAGCCGTCATCGCCCAGGTACCTCACATCGACGGCATTGCTGCCGTTCGCGCAACCGGATTGCGACAGGCTGTGCGGCTGGCACCGGCCGCCATGTCCGACGCTGTGCGCGCTGCCCTCGGCCGATCGCCGCGCTACGTCGACAGCGTCGGACTACCCGGCCAACGAGCCGTGATGGTCTCGCCCGACGCGATGAAGGGGCGTGACCGTCTCGTCCTCGAGTCCGGACTGTCCGACGGCGACTACCCCGAAACCGTCGCTGCACGAATCCTTCTGAAAATCTGGCGCTACTCCCCCGGGAGAACGATGTCACGTATCGACTGCCCCACTTTGGTGCAGATTGCGTCCGAAGACACAGTGACCCCGGCGTCCGTCGCACAACGCGCCGCGGCGAAAGTTCGCGGTGCGACGGTTCGAACCTACGTAGGCGGTCATTTCGACCCGTACGTGGAGCCGCTGTTCTCCTCGGTGATCGGAGATCAGCTGGCCTTCCTCGTCGATACTGTGCCCGTGCAGCTCCGGGCTGTCCCCTCCGCCTGACCGCACGTTCGGTGCACCCCACAGTTCTCGGATTGGATCACCATGCCCGACGGCGCGAGCAGCTCCGAACTCTGGCTGTTGCGAACATATTTCGGTGAGGACGACGACGCAATCTGGACGTCCTTGACGGAGTCGGCGCGCAGCACACGATCTGCCGTCCCGGGTGCCGAGCTGGTCGTGTCGTCGGACCGAACACAGTGCCAGCAGCGTATTCGACGGGTCGTCGCACGACTGGCGACGCGCGCCGAGGCGAACGACGGACTGTATGTTGCGCTTGCCGACAAGCAAACGTTCGCGCGCCCGGATCGATCGCTGCTCACCATCGACTGTTCGGCGGTTCCGCGCAACGCCGAACGCATACCCTCGACTCGAATGACTCCGGACAGTGCCTTCCGGTTGGGCATCGACGGGCATGTACCGAAGCTCGAAGCGGCCCGGTTGTCGAAACCGAAACAGGCGACTACGTTTCACCACTCCGAGCCACTCGCCGCCGACCTCGCCGACCGTGTCGGGGAGGCAGTCCGAGCCAGTCTGCGCTGGCGATCGGACATGACACGAGACGGTTTCGGTGGGTAGACATCGGGACTCACCGGCAAGACGTGCGCCCACCGAGCGACCGGCCGGCATGCGGGCGAACGACGAGACACCCGACCCGCTGCTGCGGACGGGGGTTGTCGTTCAGACTCTGCTGTTCGGGCTGCTCGGCATCGGCACCACGTTCACGCAGGACGGCCCCACCGAAGGACTCGGCACCGTACTGACCTACGCCGTGTGCATCAGCACGATTCCCGTCGCCCGGATCATGAGCAAAGCCGAATTCGGGATGGACTGGTGGTCTCGCCGCGCACCCGTCAACAACTGGTTCGTCGTGTATTGCGAACTCGGTGTCACCGTGGTGACGGCAACCTACGCTGATCCTCTAGCAGCGCTTCAGGGTGCGATGCTTCTCGCACTGGTCGGTGCGTACGCCGCGCACTTCGCTCGACCGAAAGTGATCTGGTTCCACGTCGGGTGGAGCACGGTGTACATGCTCGTACTCGGATCTTCAGCGCTGGCGAAGACCCCTACCGACGCCGTATCGGTCGTCCTCCGAGTCGTCGTGGCCATCACGGTGATCAACGGCGCTGTCACGCTGCTGTCGGCGTTCTCACGAGCAGTACTCCACTCCTCTCGGGTTCATCTGTCCGACGCGATGACCGACCCACTGACCGGAGTGCTGAACCGGCGAGGCCTGGAAGCCAGAGCAGTCGGTGCCGGCAACGACCCCGTTCGTCCGGCCTTGTTGCTGATCGATATCGACCACTTCAAAGCCGTCAACGACCACCACGGCCACTCCGCGGGCGATGTCGCGTTGAGGCTGACGGCAATGCGATTGACCATGAGCGCCGGCCGACACGCGACGGTCTCACGACTGGGCGGCGACGAATTCGTCGTCCTCGTCCCGGATCCGACGCCGACGCTCGGCGAATTCGCCGAGCGCCTTCGACAGGCCGTCCATAACGTCGCAGACGACATCCCGATCACCGTCAGCGTCGGTGCCGCACTGCCACAGGTGGATCCACGCTCCACCCGCACCGTGTTCGACCGAACACTCGCCGCCGCCGACGAGGCTTTGTATCGCGCGAAACGCAACGGCCGCAATTGCGTCGCTCTTGCGCGTCCGCCCGGCGACATCGTTCACTGACGACGGCGCACTGCCTCTTGGTTTTGCCGGGTTTCGCGACGACGAAGGCGGGAACTCGGTTGTATGCCGCCCAACTCACTCTGGCTCGACCGACCCGACCGCACGCCCTACCGCGCGATCGATTTCAGACAGAAGTACGACACCGTGGTCATCGGGGCCGGACTCACAGGTTTGGTCACCGCCCTGCTGTTCGCACGAGCCGGAGAACGCGTCGCGGTGCTCGAAGCCCGCACGATCGGTGCCGTCGCGACGGGAAACACGACAGCCAAGATCAGTGTTCTGCAGGGCACGAAGCTGTCGTCGATAGCGTCGAAACATTCGCACCAGCAGGTGCGGCGTTACGTGCAGGGCAACACTGCTGGGCAGCAATGGCTGCTCGAATACTGCGCGGAGCGGGGTATAGCGGTCCAACGCGAGACGGCGTACACGTACGCCACGACCAGCTCCGGTCTCACCGCCGTTCGCGATGAATTGCGCGTCGCTCTCGGTGCCGGACTGAACGCCTCCTACGGCACCGACACCGAACTTCCCTTCGATGTCGCCGGTGCCGTGTCTGTTCCGGACCAAGCTCAATTCGATCCGATGGACGCCCTCATTGCCCTGGCCGAGGACGCCTCGAGCGCGGGTGCGGACATCACCGAAGGCACCCGAGCACTCGGTGTGAGACGAAGGCTTCGTCACGTCGACGTCAAGACTGATCAGGGTCCACTCCGCGGGTCGCGGGTCGTCTTGGCCACTGGCACACCCATTCTCGATCGCGGTGCATTCTTCGCTCGAATGGAACCGATGCGGTCGTATGCCGCCGCGTACGAGATCGACGGCGACGTTCCACGCGGAATGTACCTCTCGGCCGACTCCCCCAGCCGATCGATCCGGTACGCGCCCACCCCGGCCGGCGATCTACTCCTCATCGGTGGAAACGATCACGTCGTCGGGCGCGAGTCTTCTCCGCAGGCACAGGTGAACGACCTCGACGAATGGACCGCAGAGAACTTCCCCGGAGCCCGACGACGATACAGATGGTCCGCGCAGGACTACGGGTCGATCGACGCGCTGCCGTACGCCGGACCACTGCTGCCCGGCGACGATCGCATCTGGGTCGCCACCGGGTACGACAAATGGGGAATGACGAACGCCGCGGCGTCCGCGCTCGTTCTTGCACAGCGGGCGTTCGGCGGTCGAACCGACTGGGCCGGCGCGTACGACAGCTGGAATCTGCGCCAACTCACCGGCATCGTCGACGCGATCCGTATCAATGCCAACGTGGGACTGAACATGACGAAAGGATGGGCGAAGCCGATCACCGGGGGCTCGAAAACCCCACTGGTCGAGGGTCAGGGCCACGTCGAGCCCGGCATCGCACCGAAGGCTGTCTGCACCGTCGACGGCGTCACCCACCGCGTGTCTGCGGTGTGCCCGCACCTCGGCGGCATCGTGGCGTGGAACGATGCCGAAAAGTCTTGGGACTGCCCGCTGCACGGTTCGCGTTTCGCTGCCGACGGCTCCGTGTTGGAGGGTCCCGTCACGTCGGGTCTGAATCCGTTGTCCTGACCCTTTCATATGTCGACAGGCGGCGTCTCGCTACCGCACTATCGGCATGACCTGACGCACCTTCGGATCCCGTAGGTACAGCGCACCCCATGCAAGAATCCCGACGTAGACCGCGAACAGGACCGTGCTGAAGAGCGGCTTGTCGACCCGCCAGTTGGTGAGAACGGCACCACCGAGATAGCCGGTCAGGAGAACGGCACCCAGAAATGCGGTGCGCGGCACCACGTACAGCACCAAGCACACCAGTAGCACGACGCCGATGACGGGCGTCATCTCGTCGCGCAGCCCCAATTCCACCGTCGCGTCTTTCACCTGCTGCACATTCAGCAATTTGCCGACGATATCGAAGATCAGAAACAGCGCCAGCAGGCCGGTGAGGACCCAGCCGACGCGCGCAGCGGTACGTGACGTGGTTGCAGGAGTGGTCGTCGTGGTCATGATGTTCTCCGATGTTCGAGATGCACGATGTCGCCGGTATCGACTGCCGTCGGTACGGAAACTCACCGCGGCCCCGGATTCGGTGTCGATCGAACCACCGTCACGAGTCCACTCGAACCCGGTGACAGTAAAGTCGAAGAATGTCAGTGCGAGCAGGTGTTGTGGTCACGGGAACCGAGGTTCTTTCGGGTCGGGTGTCCGACAGGAACGGCCCATGGGTCGCCCAACGTCTCTTGGAACTGGGCGTCGACGTCGCCCACATCACCGTGTGCGGGGACAGGCCCGATGATCTCACCGCACAACTTCGCTTCCTCGCCGATCAGCGTATGGACCTCATCGTCACCACTGGCGGGTTGGGGCCGACCGCCGACGATCTCACGGTCGCGACCGTTGCCGCGCTGTACGGTCGAGAACTTCGGCTCGACGTCGAACTCGAGGAGCGCATCAACACAATCGTTCAGCGTTGGCGGAGTCGCCTGAGTTCCTCGCCCGATTCGGAGCCCCTTCTCGCGGGCATCCGCAAACAAGCCATGGTTCCGGAAGGCGCGCAGTCCATTTCGCCGACCGGCACTGCTCCCGGCGTCGCGATACCAGCGAGTGACTCCGGGATGCTGCCTGCGGTTCTGATTCTGCCGGGCCCACCGCGCGAACTACAGGCCATGTGGCCCGAAGCTGTCCAGACAGCGCCGGTCTCGCGAGTGTTGGCCAGGAGTACCGCGGTTCGCCAGGACACCATCCGCGCGTACGGTCTGTCGGAGGCCGACCTCGCGGCGACCTTACGAACAGCGGAGCGCGAGGTAGCGGGATTCGGCGACCTCGAGATCACCACCTGCCTGCGTCTCGGTGAACTCGAAATGGTGACGCGCTATCCAGAATCAGCGGCGGCCGCATACTCCGACGTCGCAGCACTTGTCGAGAAACACTATCGCTCACAGGTCTTTTCGACCGACGGATCCACTATCGACGACATCGTGGCGCGTCGCTTGACGGGCCGTCGCATCGCAACGGCAGAATCGTGCACGGGCGGCATGATCGCCGCGCGTCTCACCGACCGTGCCGGGTCGTCGGCATATGTGATCGGCGCGGTGGTGTCGTACGCAAACGAAGCGAAGACCGAGCTTCTCGGTGTTCCAGCCGAGGTCATCGAGCAGCACGGAGCCGTGAGCGAACCGGTGGCTGCACTGATGGCGGAGGGCGCGTTGAACCGGGTGAGCGTCGACATCGCTGTCTCGACCAGTGGCATCGCGGGCCCCGGCGGTGGCACCGAACTCAAGCCCGTCGGCACCGTATGCTTCGCGATTGCCGTCCGCGATCAGCCGACCGTCACCCGGACACTTCGACTGCCCGGTGACAGGGCAAGTGTGCGTTCGCTTTCCACCACCGCAGCGATGCACATGCTCGCCGACGCCCTGGAGCCGACGGCCTGATTCTTGTGGTCAACGACCGACGATGGACTCCTCGATCGTCTTCGCCACCAGTGCCGCATCGTCGATCATCGGCACATGGCCGACGTTTGCCAGCGGGACGAAATGCGCCCCGGGTAGCCTCTGACGGGCCGCAGGGACGAAATGTTCGGGCGGGAAGATGCGGTCTCCACTCGACCACGCCACGGTGACGGGGCATGGCATTTCGGTGAACGGTGCCACGCTCTCGCGGGTGTTCAACAGGTCGTGAGCCGCATCGCATCCGACGAGGTCTTCGAATGATGCGGCAGCCTGCTGGTGCGTCATCTGCTTGCCGCGCAACGCAATATCACGCATGGCGAGCTGGCGAACGAACCCGAACCTCATCAGCGGCGGCATCAGTGAGCTGGTGGCGTCGGCCAGCTTCTTGGTTCGGATCAACGTCGCCCGACTTTTACCCGGATCGGCGTCGGGCTCCCAGAAACCGGCGGGCGAGAGCGCGCACACCGAACGGGCCCGGCCTCTGCGAGCGAGCTCGATACCCATCCACCCTCCCATCGAATTGCCCGCGATGTGCACGGTGTCGAGACCACGATCATCGAGCAGCTGCTCTGTCACATCGGTCAGAGCACCGATGCTCGCGTGATCGAGACGACGTCCACCGCGATGACCCGCTGCGGTCGGGACGAGGAGGTCGTAGTTCCTCGCGAGCAGTGGTGCGACGGTGTCCCACGCTCGAGCCGACATCGTCACTCCGTGCAGCAACAGAAGTGGAGGTTTGGTGCTCATCGTTCTTCTCATTTCCTGAGGTGGCACGTCTGTCGGCGCAGTCGTCCGAACACCGGTGAACTGCCTGAGCCCGACAGGCTACGTCACCCGGGTACCGGATTCCGTGCACTCGAAGCGATCGCGGCACGGGAGAACCGCCCAGACGGTGCAATCACCGATAACCGGCTCACCAGCTGACGGTTCCGTGGCGGTCGATGAACCGCCCGGATCCGTGGCCGGGCCCTTCGGTGGCGAGCTGCACGATGGCGTCGGTCCCCTCGGTGACGGTCTGCGGCCCGCTGTTTCCGTTGAATTCGGTTGCGGTGTAGCCCGGATCGGCGGCATTGATGCGAATGTCGCTCAGGCCCTTGGCATACTGCGTCGTCAACATCGTGACAGCCGACTTCGAAGCGGTGTAGGCCGGAGCAATCACGCTGGATTCGACGCGAGACGAATCGTGTGTCGCCGCGAACGAACCCATTCCACTGCTGACGTTGACGATGACGGGATCGGTGGAGCGGCGCAGTAGTGGAAGGAATGCTGTTGTGGTGCGGACGATTCCGAGGACGTTGACATCGAGTACCGACTGCACATCCTCGGCGGTCAGTTCTTCGACGGCGCTGTGCGGTCCGGGAATGCCCGCGTTGTTGATCAGTACGTCGACAACCCCCTCCTGCCGTTCCACGTCCGCCGCTGCCGATGCGACGGATTCGGCATCGGTGACGTCGATCCGAACGAACCGAGCACCCAACGCTGCTGCGGCATTCCTACCCCGCTCGGCGTCACGTGCTCCGAGGATCACGGTGTGGCCCTGATCGATCAGTCGGCGCGCGGTTTCGTAACCGAGGCCCTTGTTTGCTCCGGTGATGAATGTGATGGTCATGCCCCCAGTGTTCAGGTCGACCGGCGCGTGTTCCAGGCACGCCTGGACGGTAGGACAATCGGTACCACCCTCACACCCGCTCGAAGAGTGACAATGGAGTCGTGACCTCGACAACGGACGGACTCGGCGCGACGATCAGATCGTGGCGTGATCGACTCTCACCCGATGCTGTCGGACTGACGACCGGACGATCTCGACGGGCCACGGGGCTCCGACGCGAAGACCTCGCCGATCTCGCGGGCATTTCCGTGGACTACGTCGTGCGGCTCGAACAGGGACGAGCGACGACACCGTCGGTGCAGGTGGTGTCGTCCTTGGCGCGGGCTCTTCAGCTGACTCTTCCCGAGCGAGACCATCTCTACCGCTTGGCCGGCCACATTCCGCCGGTCGACGGGACTATCTCCGACCACATCCCGCCTGGGGTCAGGCGGGTTGTCGGCCGACTCTACGAGGGTGCGGTTGCCGTCTTCGCCGCCGATTGGCAACTGCTCTGGTGGAACCGGAGTTGGGCTGCGCTGGTCGGTGATCCGTCGACCGTCTCGTACTCCAAGAGAAACTTCGCTCGTGACTGTTTCCCCGTCGGCACGGATGCACCCGGAATGTCCGCATGGCCGGTGACGCCGTCCGGCGGCGACGGGTCGGTCCGCGCGGCAGTCGTTTCAGACCTTCGGCGGGCCACCGGGCGGTTTCCCCGAGACTCGAGACTGAGAGGTCTGATCGAAGAATTACGCACCGGCAGTACAGAATTCGAGTCTCTGTGGTCGGTCGGTGCTGTCGGTTCACATCGCGAGGATCACAAAGTGGTCCACCATCCGACCGTCGGACCGATCACCGTCGACTGCGACGTACTCACCGACGGAGACGCGGAGCTGAAAATCGTCATCATGACAGCCGCCCCCGGATCGGAAGACGAAACGAAACTCCGGTTGGCCGCCGTTTCCGGGTCCGTCGACCAGCTGCGGTTGCCAGTGCAGTAGCGGCCAGTCGAGTGCGTCAGCGACTGCTCTGCTATCCGACGATGCCGCGGAGGAACTCGATCCTGAGCCGGTTGTACTCCTCGGTCCACTGCGAGCCCGTGGTCATGAACGCATGCGGGAGGGCCGCCTCGTTCTTGCTGTACAGATTCAAGCGATTGGCAACGCCCATTCTGTCCAGCTTCGCGCTCAGTTCGGCCGCCTGATCGGGGAACGTGCCGGTGTTTCCGTCGGCGATGAAGCTCGGCGGGAAGTCGGAGGTGGCGTTCTTCGTGACGTTTGCGCGCGCCAGCCAATCGGCATCGGTGGTGTCGAGGTAGCTGCGCGCACCTATGTCATACAGAAAGCCGTTCGACGGACTCGGAGATTGCGGCGAGCCGGCCCGCCCCACATCGAGGACTGCACTGTCGAACACCAAGGCCTTCAGAGCGCTTCGATCCATCGTGGGTTCGATGCCCAGCGCACGTGCGTAGTCGGGGTTGGTCCGAACATTGGCGTAGCTACCCACGATCTGACCACCCGCGCTGCTTCCGGCGAGCACGACGCGGCTCATGTCCAAGCCGTATCGGTCGGCGTTCGTTTCCAAGAACTGTAGAGCCTCACCCAGCTGGATCGTCTGTGTGGGAAAACGGTATTCCGGTGCGAAGGCATAATTCACCGACACCAGGTTGAAACCGGCAACGAGTACGGGGCCCGCCCCCGACGCGAAGTACGGGTTGTCCGTCCCGAGTTCGGAATCACCGTCTGCCTTGTCCCCCGCTATCCATCCCCCGCCGTGCACCATGACGTACGTGGGACGGCTGACCGACGGATCGTTGTCGGCGATGTAGATGTCGAGAAACGAATTGGGAAGCGTCGAGCCGTATTCGATGTCACTGGTGCGACCTGCCCCGTTCGCTACCGACGTCGCTGTCGGCCCGGCAGGAGCGAAAGAATTGCTGTCCCCCAGGGCCTGCAGCGCTCGAACCAGCGGTGCCGGACTGGCGGCCGTAATGATCGTCACTGCGGAAACCACCAACGCAATCGAGGCCGCGAGGCCGGCCGGTACGGCGAGAATCACCCGGCGAGTGCTACCCGAGGAGCCCGCCCACGCCGATCCGAGCAGAAAGAACCCGAGCGCAGTCCCCGCAGTTGCGCTCACGACCCACAGCGCGTGAAAGGGCGTCACCAACCAGGCGACCTGAGCGACCACGGTCACTGCACCGAGCGAAGTTCCTACGGCTACATGCTTTCTGGCATCGGACGCGACGAGACAGGTGGCCACGACGGCCACGACGACGACCCAGAATCCCACCGCGAACTGCTGACGGATCAGAAGACACTGGAGCCACGCGAGTGCAACACCGATACCACCGGTCATCACGAGTGCCGTTGTCGACGTTCTCGTTCGGCGGCCTTCGCCGATTTCGCTCACCTTCGCTACGCCGTGGACGTGTGACGTTGCCTGTGCAACTCACGGACAGCGTCGCTGAACTCGGCGACCGGCCCGTCGACCACTGCTCCCGGCACGACCTGTGTGATGGTGAGCGGCGTGATCGCGAGCGGCGCAGCACCGAATTCTTCCAGCCACGTGAGCAATTGGGCTGTCGAGGTGGCGTAGACGATACGTCCGAGCCCAACGATTCCGTGGCTCGCCGCGCACATCGCACAGTGCTCACCGGAGGTGTATACCGTCGACGATCGTCGCTCACTGGGGTTCAGATTGGTCGCAGCCCACCGTGACAGAGCGATCTCGGGGTGCTGGGTGGGATCGTGTCGATCGCCGACGCGATTGCGGTCCTCCGCAAGCGCTTCACCGCTACCCGACACCAGCACCGAACCGAACGGATCGTTGCCCGTACGCACTGCGGCCGCCGCCAGATCCACAGCACGCGCCAGAAATGCACGGTCGTCGGCGGAAATACTCATGCCGCACCACATGGTGCGTCGACGATAGAAGTGTCCACACCTCGACCGTACCGGTACGAAGCACAGCGAACTCCACATCGATCCCGCGCGCTCCCGCCGAAACGCAGGTAGCCGACACCGTCACCCGACTTGTCAGACTCCCGACAACGAGCGCACAATTCTTCACCATGGCACTGATCTCGAAGGGCTTCGTGGGCCGACGGCGCGGCGACGACGGGCGCACTCCCCCCGGTCAGTATCTGACCAAGGACTTTCCCGTCCTCGCGATCGGGCCTGCGCCCGTGGTCGCGACCGACGCCTGGTCGTTCTCGGTCACCACCGAACGGGGCGACACCCGCAGTTGGACCTGGGACGAATTCGCGGCACTTCCACACGAGACTCCGACCGTCGACATTCACTGCGTCACCAAGTGGTCGAAGCTCGACACCACATGGAAGGGCGTGAGCCTGGACGTTCTGCTGGACGGTCTCGACACCGATGCCGGGTACGTCGTGGTGCACGGCTTCGACGGTTACACCACCAATCTCCCCCTCGAAGACCTCCGGGACGGGAAGGCCTGGCTGGTCACCGAGTTCGACGGCGCTCCCCTGACTCGCGAACACGGCGGTCCCGCAAGGCTTCTCGTTCCGCATCTGTATTTCTGGAAATCGGCGAAGTGGATCTCGCGCATCGAGCTCACCCTGGAGAACGAACAAGGTTTCTGGGAGCGCGGTGGGTACCACGACTACGGCGACCCGTGGCGCGAGCAGCGCTACCAGGGCGACTGACGTGGCTGTGACGGCCGGAGCGAAACCCTGGCTCGTCGCCACGGTGGCGGCCGTGCGGCGTGAGACACCCACTGCGTCCACCCTTGTTCTCGACGTCGACGGTTGGCCCGGCCATCTCGCCGGGCAGCACGTGGACGTCAAGCTCACTGCCGAGGACGGCTACAGCGCACAGCGCAGCTACTCCTTGGCCTCGGCACCCGACGGCACGTCGCGCGTCGAGATATCGGTCCAGAACGTCGCGGACGGCGAGGTGTCGCCCTACTTGGTCGAGTCGGTCGAGGTCGGCGATCGCATCGAAATTCGAGGGCCGGTGGGCCGATGGTTCGTCTGGCGGCCGTCCCAACCGTCGGAGACCCCGTCTCCCCCGGTTCTGTTGGTGGGTGGCGGTTCCGGCATCGTCCCGCTCCGCGCCATGGTTCGCGCACAGGCGTCCGCGACGGGCGGACGGGTGCCCTTCCGGGTGCTGTACTCCGTGCGCGAACCCGCGGAGGTCTATTTCGCGGACGAGTGGGCTCACCCTCCGGCGGGAGTGGACGTCACGATGATCCACACGCGGCGTGCTCCTGCCGGCAGCACACGGCCACTCGGTCGAATCACGTTGGAAGACATCGACGCTCACGGGTGGCCGGCGGAATTCGAGCCGAGATGTTACATCTGCGGGCCCACGAATTTCGTCGACACGGTCGCGGACATGTTGGTGGCGCGGGGACATTCGCCGGCGAACATCCGTACGGAGCGTTTCGGACCGAGCTGAGATTGGCCCTCGACTCAGCGCCGCTCCCGCGGTAAAGATGAACCATCCACATTTCGACGTTCTCAATGGGGTTCTTATCCATCCCCACTGGAGCCGGCTTCCCATACTGTCGGCACCATGACCATCGATCGAGTACCTGTACCCGGCGGAGATCTCGTCGTCGAAATACACACCGGCACCAGTGAGCCCGTCCTCGTGGTGCACGGCGTGTCCAGCCAACGCATGCTGTGGGGCTGGTTGCGGGCGGAGTCGCCGCACCTGACACTGGTCGCACCGGATCTGCGCGGCAGGGGTGACAGCGTCGAGGTCACGGGGCCGTCGTCGCTCGCTCGGCACGCAGACGACCTGGACGCCGTCATGGATGCCCTTGGACTCGACGCTGCGCACGTGTGCGGAATGTCCATGGGTGGATTCGTGGCAGTCGAGTTCGCGGCCCGGTATCCATCTCGAGTGAAGAGTCTCGTTCTCGTCGACGGAGGCGTTCCGGTGGCACCGCCCGACGGTCTCACCCGCGAGACCGTCGGAGCTGTGTTCGCGGACAGAATTGCTCGAACTCAGAAGCATTTCGACGCCGTCGACGAATACGTCGACTTCTTGGTGTCGACGTCGCTGCCGCTTCTCGACCCGGCGGATCCACTCCTGCGGACGTACGCCGAACACGATCTGGTCGACGGGTCGGTGCGGCTGTCGACCGAGGCAGTCGTCTCCGACGCCGAGGATGTGTTCTTCGGCGACTCACGGTTCCGAGAACTGACGATGCCGATTCGATTCCTGCACGCGCAGTGGAGCGTTGGGGAGAACTCGGCACCGATGTACTCGCCCGAAGACATCGATGCGCTCGACCTGACCTCGATCACCCCGATGATGGAACTGGACCATGCCGGCACGATCATGACCTCGGCCGGTGCCGCCGCCGTGGGAGCACGAATCGACGAGGCGCTGCGAAACGGGTGATGAAGCAGCACAAGGACCGGAATGGAGCGGTCGGGGGACTTCGGCTGTTCATTTCGTCAGCTGTGTCGTGCGTCTCGTTCAGCCAGACTTAGCCGACAGTGAGCGTCGCCTCACCCTCGTCGAGCATGGTCAGGAGAAACAAATGAGCAGTGCCGGTGCAGTCCGGGAGGACAGCGGTGTGCGGCTGCGGTTCATCGACACTGCGGACCAACAGATGCCCGTTGCCATCCTGGAGTGGCAGCGTCGCGCTCCACTTCTCGCCGATCTGGTCGCATTGTTCGCCGATCTCGGGCTGCGTGTGGCGAACCACGAGTTGTTGCCCTCGGGCGACGACAGCGACGCCTTCGTTCACAGATTCGGTTTCAGTACCGATGAAATCGATTGGTCCGCAGCAACTCCGAACCTGCTGCGGGCTGCATTCGAGGCCGCCGCATCGGGCGATCTCGAGGTCGATGGCTTCACTCGCCTCATCGCATCGGCGTCCATCCCGTTCACCGACGCCGTTCTCGTTCGCGCCGCAGCCCGCTATCTCAGCCAGGTAGGGCTGGAGCTGTCCGAACCCACTGTGGTCTCGATACTGCTGCGGCACAGCGACTTCGTCCGAGGATTCTGCGCACTCTTCCATGCACGATTCGATCCCGACGTGACCGACCGCGACAGGCTGTCGGCTGCCGCCGAGGGCATTCTCGACACCGCTGTCGAGCGCACCTCGGCACTCGACGAGGATCGCTTGTTACGAGGACTGCGTTCTTTCCTCTCGGCAGTGTTGCGCACCAATTGGTTTCAGCACGACCGCACGGTAGGCGCCCCACCCGCAGCGTTCAAGATCGACCCGGCACGATTGTCCCTCTCTGCGGCCGTCACCCCGTACCGCGAAATCTTCGTGCACTCGCCGATCGTCGAGGGGAGTCACGTTCGGAGCGGTGCGATATCTCGCGGGGGCCTGCGTCATTCGGACCGGCACGACGATTTCCGCACCGAAGTACTCGATCTGATGAAGACGCAACACGTCAAGAATTCACCGATCGTGCCGATGGGTGCCAAAGGCGCTTTCGTGGTTCGAACGGAGACGACTCCCGAAGGTGTCCGCAACGCCTACACCGATTTCATCGAGGCACTGCTCGATGTCACCGACAACGTCGTCGACGGCGGGGTGGTGGTGCATCCGACGCGCACGGTGATCCGCGACGGCGACGACCCGTATCTCGTCGTCGCCGCCGACAAGGGGACTGCGCGATTCTCCGATCTCGCCAACAGCATTGCAGTCCGCCGAGGCTTCTGGCTCGGGGATGCGTTAGCCTCGGGAGGCTCGGCGGGCTACGACCACAAGACCATGGGAATCACCGCACGCGGCGGGTGGCTGTCGGTACGACGCCACTTCGCCGAGAAGGGTATCGACGTCGATACCGATGCGTTCACGGTGGTCGGTATCGGAGACATGTCGGGTGATGTGTTCGGCAATGGCATGCTCCTGAGCCACGCCATCCGACTCGTCGGCGCGTTCGATCACCGGCACATCTTGCTCGATCCGAACCCGGACCCCGAGGTCTCGTACCGCGAACGGGAACGGCTGGCAGCGATCGCTGGAAGCAGCTGGGCAGATTACGACACCAGGGCACTGTCGCCGGGCGGTGCGGTGTGGCCCCGTTCGGTCAAGTCCATCGAACTGTCACCGCAGATGCAGGCACGACTCGGAATCGATGTCGGCTCCCTCTCCCCCAACGCACTCGTCGAGGCGCTGCTCACTGCCCCGGTGGATCTACTGTGGAACGGAGGGATCGGCACCTACGTCAAGGCCTCGACCGAGGGGCACTCCGACTCCGCCGATCCGGCCAACGATTCCGTTCGCGTCGACGCGTCCGAACTGCAGGCCCGGGTGGTGGGCGAGGGTGGCAATCTCGGCCTCACGCAGCGTGCTCGAATCGAATTCGCCCTTGCCGGGGGTTGCGTCAACGCCGACTTCATCGACAACGCCACGGGCGTCGCAACCTCCGATCGAGAGGTGAATCTGAAAATCGCGGTGGATGCGGCCGTCGCGGACGGCGAGCTGTCCGTCACCGAGCGCAACAGAGCGCTGTCCCAGGTTCAGGACGAGGTTGCCGAGTCGGTGCTTGCAGAGGCTGCATCGCAGACCCTGGCGATCAGCCTCGCCGAGGCCCACGCGCCGTTCCTGCTGGGCCGGCACGAACGGTTGATCGACAACCTCGAACGCGACGCGGGAATCAGTCGAGTCGCTGCGGTTCTTCCCTCGCCTGCCGAGTTGCGGGCTCGACATCGCTTGGGGCAGGGACTGGTTCGGCCCGAGATCGCGGTGCTGTTGGCGCAGTCGAAGAACCTGGTGGCTACCGAATTGCTCGCCTCTCCCCTACTGGACGACCCGGTGTTCGACGGGGTACTCGCCGGCTATTTTCCAGAATCGATCCGTGTCCTGGTTCCCCACCACATTCGCAGGCATCCACTGGCCCGGGAGATCGTGGCGGTCGTCGTGACCGGACACATGATCGACCGCGTCGGGCCCGGCATGATTCACCGGCTGGAGGAAAGGCTGGGCGTGAGCACTGCCGATATCGCGGTCGCGTATGCCGTCGTGCGCCAGGTTTTCGACATCGACCACCTGTGGGACGTCGTTGCCGATCTACCTGGAATCCCGCAGAGCACCAGGCTGGTTTTGCAGTTCGGTGTTCAGGATCTGATCGAGCGGACCACGTCGTGGTTGTTGCGGAACCGCGACGAACAAGCGACGCCTCTGGAGACGATCGAACACTTCACGCGGCCGGTACGTGAACTCCGAGCATCGTTGCCGGAGTTGACCGGCGATCTCGTCGTCGATCAGAACACACTTCTACTCCTCTCCGAGGCATTCGCATTGGAGACGACAACCCGGTCGCTCAACCGATCGATAGCGCACGTGGCGCAGACGTATCTCGAATTCGGCCGCGTCGTGGGTCTCGACCGGTTGGTGGAACGCTCCTCTGTCGCCTCCGGCGGAGCCGACTACTGGGACGCCATGGCAAGCGCGATTCTGGTCGATGCGATTCGTGAGCACTGGCACAACATGACCGAACAGGTCCTGTCCGAGGCGGTACACACCGAATCTGCTACCGACGCCGTTGCAGCGTGGCAGTCTGTGCACACCAATTCCGTCGAACGATTGGCCCAGATGGTCGGTGAACTCCACAGCGTGGAAGGGCTGAGCAATTCGCAAGTGTGCGTGGTGAGCGCAGAGCTGTCGCTCGCCCTGTCTCGGTGCCGATGATTCGCAGGAGCGAAGCCTGCGGAGTGACTATTTCATGCAGGAGCGAAGCCTGCGGAGTGACCATTTCAGCACTACCTCTACCTGTTCGATCGAAACGAAGGAGCCGTCCCCATGCGCTTGATAGTCGGTTATCTCGCCACCCCCAGCGGTAAGGACGGTCTTACCCTCGGGGTGCAGCTCGCCCGCAGCCTGGGTGCTCAACTCGACATCTGCATGGTTCTACCGCCGGACCGCACCGTTGCGTCCAGAGTCCCCGCCGAAACCGGTTACGAGGACGTCCTGGTCACACGAGCGCAAGGCTGGCTCGACGAGGCGAAATCGTTGGTGCCGTCCGACATCGAGGTCGCCGTGCACGCGAGTTTCAACGACTCGTTCGCCCAGGGACTGCTGGACGAGGTGGCTCGGCTGGGGGCCTCGGCCATCGTCGTGGGTGCGTCCGGAGACGGCCTGCTCGGACGGCATTCCGTCGGCTCGGTCTCGACCGAACTGCTGCATTCGGCACACGTGCCGCTTGCACTCGCGCCGCGCGGCACCCGGCACTCGTCCGCTCGGGAGATTCGTCAGGTGACCTGCGCACTCGGAACCAGGACGGGAGCGGATGTATTGCTGCGGACGGCGGTACGCACCTGCGAGAGAATGCACACTCCACTGCGGCTCGTGTCCCTGGTTGCGCTCGACCCCCGCAACGATCTTCGCGATGCCCGGGACAGCTACGACAGCGCGCGTGACCGTGCCGTCGCGCACGCACGTGCCCTCGTGGACGAAGCGAAATCCACGTTGCCGGACGACTTTCCGATATCGGTGACCATCGCGGACGGATCGTCCGTCGAGTCTGCGGTGCGGACGCTCGACTGGCAGGACGGCGACCTCGTCATGGTCGGCTCCAGCCGCCTTGCCCAACCGCGCCGACTCTTTCTCGGTTCGACGGCCGCGAAGATGCTTCGCGTCCTGCCCGTTCCCATGGTGGTCGTCCCCAAGCAGGAGTTCGAATCATGAATCCGTCGACGGAAGGCTCGAATATGGGCAAGAACGCAAGCGGGCCCTCGCCCACTGCCGGTGAAGTCAGCGCCAAGGGGCTGGCGACAGGCACAGTCGGCACCTTCTCGGGTGCGATACTCGGAATCTCCTCTGTCGCACCGGGTTACACTCTGACGGCAAGTATCGGTCTGATCGTCGCTGCCGTAGGCCTGAAGATGCCGGCAATCCTGATCGCGGGCTTCGTTCCGATGTTTCTCACCGCTTATGCCTACCGCGAGCTGAACTCCGAGTCTCCCGATTGCGGCGCGTCGTTCACGTGGTCGACCAAAGCATTCGGACCTTACGTCGGATGGATGTGCGGTTGGGGCATGGTGATTGCGACGATCATCGTGTTGTCCAACCTTGCGGCCATCGCGGTGCAGTTCTTCTATCTGTTCATAGCGAAGTTGTTCGACACACCGTCGATCGCCGATCTACCGGGCAACAAGTTCGTCAATGTCGGTACGACGCTGGTGTTCATCGCAGCGGCCACCTGGATCGCCAGCAGAGGCATCACCACGAGCGAAAAGCTGCAGATCGTCACGGTCGGCTTTCAGATGGTGCTTCTCGTCGTCTTCGCCGTCGTTGCGCTGATTCATGTCGGAGCAGGAGACGCCCCGGGCGAGGTCACTTTCGACTTGGACTGGTTCAACCCGTTCACCGGCGTGGCCGTCGGTGCGTTCGTCATCGGACTCACGGGATCCATCTTCGCTTTCTGGGGTTGGGATACGTGCCTGACGCTCGGCGAGGAATCCAAGAACCCCAAGACGACGCCCGGCCGCGCCGGGTTGCTCTGCGTGGCAACCATTCTGCTCACCTACCTACTCGTCGCGGTGGCCGCCATGATGTACGCAGGGGTAGGCGAGGACGGCCTGGGCCTGGGTAACCCGGACAACGCCGAGAACGTCTTCGGCTCTCTGGCCGACCCGGTGCTCGGCAAATGGGGCGGGCTGCTGCTGTTCCTGGCCGTGCTGGTGTCCTCACTGGCGAGTTTGCAGACCACGTTCCTTCCGGCTGCGCGAACGATGCTGGCGATGGGTTCCTACGGTGCCTTCCCCAAGAAGTTCGCCGAAGTGTCACCTCGCTTCCTGGTGCCTTCCTACGCAACCGTCGTCGCAGGGGCCATCACCGCAGGGTTCTACACAGTGGTCACATTCCTGTCCGAGCGCACTCTGATCGACACCATCGCGGCCCTGGGCATCATGATCTGCTGGTATTACGGCATCACGGCTTTTGCCTGCATCTGGTATTTCCGCGGCAGGCTGTTCGACAGCGTCCGTAACACCGTCTTCCGCTTCCTGTTTCCACTTCTCGGTGGCCTCATGCTGCTCGCCGTTTTCGTCATATCACTCGGCGAGAGCATGAATCCCGACAACGCCAGCGGAGCCTCGATTGGCGGCATCGGACTCGTGTTCTTCCTCGGCTTCGGCATCCTCGTCCTCGGTGCTGTGCTGATGGTCGTCATGAGGTTTCGCCATCCCGCATTCTTCGAGGGCAAAACCCTCGACCGCAACACCTCCGCGTTGCGAGACGAAAGCGATCTGGCGGGCAGATAACCGAGGCCCGAGAAGCTCGTGACTGCTTCGTGACGTACCGCAGCCTGCCGTGAGTGTTCGCACGACGACGTCGACGCCGAGGACGGCGGGATTGCTCGGCAGCTGCGGTTCCGCGTCCCGCCGGCACAGCGGTGGCGCTGCTCGATGACGAATGCGGCACGAAGTTCCCGACGGGACAACTTATCTGACCGACCATCCGATTGGCCCCTACCGCCGAGCTGGATGGCCGAGGACTTCGACCTCTTCGGTATCGAATCGTTCGGTAGTGGCCGAAGCTCTGTAGCGACGAAACTGGCTCCGGCACAGCGGCGGACATGACCACTTGCCCCCACCGACTCACCTGACCGCGGCCACATCAGGACGTAGACTCCCCTTCATGACGCGTCCTGAACCATTCGTTTCGACGACTATTGCTGCGGCGCTGGATGACCTGAGAACACGACTTCGCGCAACACGGTGGTCGGACAGTCCTGCCGATGCTGGGTGGTCACTCGGTGTCGACGTCGGTTACCTTCGTGAACTCGTCGAATACTGGTCCGACGAATTCGACTGGGGAGCGCAGGAGTCTGCCCTGTCGAAGCATCCTCGATTCCGGGTCGACGTCGGCGATCTGGGCATCCACTTCGTGCACGCGCGGGCAGTGGCACCTGTGGGCCCGGTTCTTCCCGTGGTTCTCAGCCATGGATGGCCGGACTCGTTCTGGCGCTACTCGAAAGTGGTGTCGCTGCTGACCGATCCGGGCGCACACGGTGCCGACCCCGCCGATGCATTCGACGTCATCGTGCCCGACATGCCGGGCTACGGCTATTCGGATACACCGGCAGGCACCCCTTTGAATTCGATTGCGGTCGCTGCTCTTTGGGCCGAGCTGATGCACATTCTGGGGTACACCCGTTATGGGGCTGCCGGAGGCGACATCGGCAGCGCCGTGAGCCGGTACCTCGCACTCGATCACCCCGACTCTGTCGTGGCCGTCCATCGTATGGATGCGGGACTGCCCGTGTTCATCGGCGACCGCGCCGAACTGTCACCGCAGGAGCAGGACTTTCTCGACAGGTCCGCCGCGTGGGGCAGTACAGAGGGTGCATACGCTGCGATGCAACGCACGAAACCGCAGACCGCTGCCGTCGGGTTGACCGACTCCCCGGCCGGGTTGGCCGCATGGATCGTCGAGAAGCTGCGAGGGTGGACCGACGGCAACGGTGACATCGAGCGTAATTTCACCAAGGACGAGATCCTCACGAACGTCACCCTCTACTGGCTCACCGAGACCATCGGCTCGTCGATGCGTATGTACAACGCCAACGCGTCCATTCCCTCGGAGCAGCACGCCCGCCGCGTCGAGGTGCCGTCAGGGTTCTCGTTCTTTTCGGGTGACCTCTTCACGAATCCGCCCCGCGCGTGGCTCGACCGCGTCGCGAATGTCGTTCGTGTAAAAGAACTTCCGCGCGGTGGGCACTTCGCGCCGTTCGTGGAGCCCGAGCTGTACGCGCAAGAATTGCGCGACTTCTTCCGACCGTATCGTGCAGCCCCTGCCTAAAGCGCCCCTGCAAGATGAAGCGCCAGTTCAGGATTGGAGTCGGCGGGCCAGATATGATCCCGTTCTGCTGTTCGGGGACACCGCCACTTCGGCGGGAGTGCCGGTGGCGACCACGGTGCCCCCGTTGTCGCCGCCGCCGGGACCGAGGTCGATGACCCAGTCTGCGGAGGCTACGGCATCCAGGTCGTGTTCGACCATCACCACGGTGTTGCCCGCGTCGACGAGCAGGTGCAATTGACGCATGAGCAGGGCGACATCGGAGGGGTGCAGCCCTGCTGTCGGTTCGTCCAGTAGGTAGAGGGCAGTGCCGCGGCGAGTGCGCTGCAATTCGGTGGCAATTTTGATGCGCTGCGCTTCTCCGCCGCTCAACTCGGTCGCGGGTTGACCGAGCCGAAGGTAGCCCAGCCCGATATCGCGCAAGGTCTCCAGACTGCGGGATGCTCCCGTGACATCGGCGAAGAACATCGCAGCCTCGTCCACCGACATGCCCAATACCTGGGCAATTGTATTGTCGCGCCAGGTGATTTCGAGAGTTTCCGGGGTGAACCGGGCACCGTGGCAGGTGGGGCACGGGCCATAGGTGCCGGGAAGGAACAACAGCTCCACCTCGACGAAACCGTCGCCCTGGCACGTGGGGCATCGTCCGTCGGCGACGTTGAAGGAGAACCGTCCGGGTGCCCATCCTCGAGCCTTGGCCTCATCGGTGGCGGCAAACAGTTTGCGGACGATGTCGAACATTCCGACGTAGGTGGCCAGTGTCGATCGTGGAGTGCGGCCGATGGGACGCTGATCCACCCGGACCAGTCGGGTGAACGTCTCGATTCCGGAGACCTCGGCCACGTCGACTTCGATCTGCGCGTCATCGTCCTCGTCTGCCGCGGTCTCGAGGCGGTGGCGCGCCACCTCGAACAAGACCTGGCTGACGAGCGTCGACTTCCCCGAACCCGACACACCCGTCACCGCCGTCAGCACCCCGTGTGGGAACTTCGCCGTCAACTCGCGCAGATTGTGCCGGGTTACTCCGGTCAGAGTCAGCCATCCGTCGGTGGGCCGCGGCTCACGCTGCAGAGATTCCCCTCGCCCGAAGAGATGCTTGCTGGTTACCGACTCCTCGATCTCTTTCAAGCCGTCGACGGGGCCGCTGTACAGAACCCGGCCGCCGCCCTCGCCCGCCGCGGGCCCGATATCGACCACCCAGTCGGCACGGCGGACCACATCCATGTCATGTTCGACGACGAAAAGAGAGTTGCCCGACGCCTTCAGCTGGTCCAGAACGTCGAGCAGTGGCTCGGCATCCGCGGGATGCAGCCCCGCGGAGGGTTCGTCCAACACGTACACCACCCCGAAGAGACCGGAACGGAGCTGAGTGGCGATCCGCAACCGCTGCGTCTCGCCAGGCGACAGAGTCGTCGAGTTTCGCCCGAGCGCCAGATAGCCCAAACCCAACTCGAGCAACACGTCGATTCTGGCCAGCAGGTCGGCGGTGATGCGCACCGCCACTTCAGCGGCCTCCCCCGACTGTTCGGATACCGGGCGCAGTACTGCGGCAAGTTCTGTCAGCGATAGCGCATTGATCTCGGCGATCGAGTGGCCGGCGATGGTGACGTCCAGCGCATCTTCGCGCAGTCCACTGCCGGAGCACTTCGGGCAGCGGACGGTTTCGGTGAACTGCAGCGCGCGGTCCCGCATGCGCTCGCTGTTCGAGTCCGCCAGAACGTGCATCACGTGACTCCGGGCGCTCCAGAACTTGCCCTCGTAACTGTGGTCGACGCGGCCTTCTTCGGGCTCGATGAACACCTTGGGGTGCTCCTCGGTGAACAGAAGCCAGTCTCGGTCCTTCTTCTTCAGCGTGCGCCACGGCGCGTCGATGTCGATACCCATGCCGCTGACGATGCTGCGCAGATTCGCGCCCTGCCAGGCGCCCGGCCACGCCGCGATCGCTCCCTCCCGAATGCTCAAAGAGGGGTCGGGAACGAGCAGTTCCGTTGTCACATCGTGGAAGTCGCCCAACCCACCGCATCGTGGGCAGGCACCGGCGACGGTATTCGGTGAGAACGCTTCGGCCGCGAGCAGCGGAACACCGTCAGGATAGGTACCGGCCCGCGAATACAGCATGCGCAGCAGGTTGGACATCGTGGTGATGGTGCCGACGCTCGAGCGTGAACTGGGCGAACCCCGGCGTTGCTGCAACGCAACGGCCGGTGGAAGGCCGGTGATGGAGGCGACATGGGGTGCGCCCACCTGCTGAAGCAGTCGCCGCGCGTAGGGGGCAACAGACTCGAAGTAGCGTCGCTGCGCTTCGGCGTACAACGTGCTGAAAGCCAGTGACGACTTCCCGGACCCCGAGACCCCTGTGAACGCGACGAAGGCATTGCGGGGTATGTCGACATCGACCGCTGCCAGGTTGTGCTCGGTAGCACCGCGCACTCGGACATACCCGTCCCACGTTGAGTCCGTCACCGACCGAGCCTAACTGGTCCCTATCGGATCAGAACGATATTCTTGACGTTAGTTCCGCAGTGCAATTGTTTTGCAAATCAATGGCAAGGGACTGTGTTTTCATTTCACTTGTGACCGCACACAGTGCCTGTATAGAACTGCTCGGCACACCGACAGTTCGCGGCACACGCGTTGTCGACCCGCGAGCCATCGGCGGGACGCGCTGCGTCGAAGCCCTCGC
This sequence comes from Rhodococcus sp. NPDC077669, assembly GCF_040686915.1. Lineage (NCBI taxonomy): Bacteria > Bacillati > Actinomycetota > Actinomycetes > Mycobacteriales > Nocardiaceae > Rhodococcus > Rhodococcus sp. NPDC077669. The sequence continues at coordinate 79,926 of NZ_JBFBMD010000009.1, forward strand.
CTACTTGACGGTGCGCGAGGCACCACGTAATGCCCACGGCAGCAGCCGAAGTCCAGCACATTCTGGCCAAGCTCCGACCTGAGCAGGGACTGTGCCCCGGATCGAACTCGACCCGACACTCCGGAGACTCATGTCGTGCCGGATCCGTCGAGTTCCAGGGCCAGTTCCATGCATCGCAGTCGTGCAGGGGAAAAGTCGTAGGGCATCATCCGGACGGTCTCGGCAAGGCTTGTCGACCCGCACGCCGAACCGGCGTCGGCGGGCGGGGGGTGCAACTCGTCCCACGCGTCGAATCGGCCGTCGTCTGCTTGCGCCAGGCCGGAGCTGTCGATGACCGTGCGAAGTGCGGTCTCGAAGGCGTGCCGTTCCGCAGCCACCTCTGCCACGCGAGGGTCGTCGACGGCTACCGTGTCGTCGAGCGCCTCTTCGGCGGCGTCGACTCGGTCAGAAGCCTCCCGCAGGTCCGGGCGGGCGGCCAGGGCGATGAACCGCGACGCCTGGACGGACGCGCCGAGGTCGCCGAAGATCCGCTCGGTCACGAGCAGGGTGTCCAGGTCGTCCTGGCGCAGGGCCCCCTCGCGCAGGCCTGCGAGGCGGTCGCCCACGACATCGGAGAGCAGGCCCAACCTGCTCCCCCGAGCTCGCATGCGCTGCACAGCTTTCCGTTGCTGCTCGAGTTCGGCCTGCCTGGCAACGAGGGACCCTTCGAGCCGATCAAGGATGCGCGCGACGTCGCTGTCGGCGGTACCGGGCGCATCCGCCAAGGCGTCGCGGATATCGTCGAGAGCAATGCCGGCCTCGGCCATCCGGCGGATCCACAACAGCCGGATCATCTCGTCGTAGCCATAGCGGCGGCGGTCGTCGCTCCCCCGCTCGGGCTCCGGGATCAGGCCGATCTGGTGGTAGTGACGGATCGCTCGCGGCGTGGTGCCGACGAAGGCGGCGGCTGCCCCGATCGTGACTTGGCGCGGCGGGATGAAGGACGAGAACATGTGCGAGCCTTCCTCATTGGGCGGAATACGCTCACTGCACCACATGACCCTACGGAAGGTGCAACTCCCTACCTGATTTCGCGCGTCGGGCAACACCGCACCGAAGTCTGAAATCGCCCTCCACCGTTGCCAGAACAGCAAACTTTCTTGCGTATCTGTCCATCGTCGTCGATCCTGTGAAGGACACCGAACGAGATGGAGATGCCTGACAATGACTTCGACCACAAACAACGACTCGGATCACACAGGCGATGTTGTCGTCACGGAGGGCAGACATGAGCCCTTCTCGGCCGCTATGGAAGCTCTTGTGGCCGAGCGCGTTCTCGGAGATCGCCGCCACGGCGTTTCCATCTGACGACAGAAGGCAGCTCTGCTCGCCGGCGCGACTACCGGCCGACGCTTGCGCCGAGCAACCACTCGTCCGGGGCGAACAATTCGCAATGGACACGCGACTTGTCGACCCCACAGTCGACGAGTTGCGATGTGACGGCCCGCACGAAACCGCCACCGCCGCAGACGAAGAACGTCGCACCCTGAGGAATTTCGACAAGAGTGAGATCCAACCGCCCATGGTGTGCATCGGCCACATCGCCGGGCTCCTCGTACCAGAGTTCGAGGACGGCGTTCGGCAAGGCGTCGACCAGTTGTCGCTGACGGGCCCGAAGCGGATGGTCGGCGGGGCTACGGTCTGCGTGGACAACCAACACCTCGGATTGCGTACCCGACAGAGCGAGATGTTCGAGAATCCCGTTCATCGGCGTGATGCCGATGCCGGCCGAGATCAATACGGCGGACCCCGCAGAGATGTCGGCTGTCGGCAGATCACCGAACGGGATGCTGATGTCGATGAGGTCTCCCGGGCGTAGCGTGCTCGAGATCCAGTTCGACACTTCGCCTGCCGGGCAGCCACCGCTGGCGACGACAGGCTTGACGGCGAACGTCAATTCGCCTGTGTCACTGCCGGAGATGAGGCTGTACTGGCGGATCTGTCGCGCGCCGTCGGGCAGAGTCACTCCGACCGAGACGTACCCACCCGGGTGCTCCTTGCGAAGCTCGGGCCAGTCGCCGGTCACACCGATCACCACTACCCCGGACGGATCTTCGGTGCGCGTAGTGACGATTCCGCGGTGAAAGACCTGTCCCGCAACCACTCCCGCGCTCTCGTAAAGGCGGTTCTCGAGATCGACGAGAGTGTCGGCCATCATCCAATACACCCGGTCCCAGGCTTCGGCGACTTCGGTCGACACTGTCTCGGCACCGAGTACGTCGACGATCGCAGCGAAGAGGTGCTCGTACACGATCGAGTACTGGTCGGCGGTAATTCCGAGAGATGCGTGCTTGTGTCCGATCCGGGACAGCATTTCGTCCGGGTGTGGCAGCGTCGGGTCCACCAGATGAGTGGCGTACGTTGCGATCGACGCGGCCAGAGCTCGTTGCTGCGCTCCCTGTGCCTGATTCCCGCGGTTGAACAGATTTCGCAGCAGCTCCGGTCGTGCGGCGAACATGCGCGCATAGAAGTTTGTTGTGATGGCGTCGATATTGGCACCCACCAACGGCAACGTCGCTCTGACGACGTCGACGTGATCGGGTTGGAGCTCGTGATCGACAGTGAGGGGACCGAACGTGGACATAGATATTCCTTCCAATGGACCGCCGACGTCGAAATGGCAGGTCAGGGTGAGGGAAAAGCGACCATTGCGAGTGGAATGGTCGGGGACGCGGCTAGATCGTCGATCGTGTAGCGGTCGAGTTCGCCATAGAACGCTTCTTTGGCGACGGCCAGGGCATGCCGCAATCGGCAGGCGGCAAGAAGTGGGCAGGGCCGGTCCCCTACGCACTCGACAACTTCGCGATCGCCTTCGAGCTGACGGATCAGGTGGCCCACCGATATCGATCGGCCCGTGTCGGTGAGGAAGAGCCCGCCGGTGCGGCCGCGCTGCGCACGGACGCAGCCCAATCCGACCAAGCGTGTAATCGCTTTCGCTACATGGTGTTCGGACGCGTTGACTCGAACTGCAATGGCTCCAGTGGTCATCCGAGGACCGTCCGGGCCGGCGGCTGCCAGCAACATCATCGCCCGTAGGGCCAGATCGCTGAAGCGAGTCAGTTGCATGTCTACGACGGTACTCAATCCCGCACGCCCGCTGCGGGTTTTGGAGCGTGGGTTCAAACACCACGATCCGTGCGGTTTTTACACCTGGACATTCCTCACAACTCCGAGGCCAATTCTTCGATAATTCGCGCTGCCGGGTCAGCGGAAGCGCTGCGGTGCCCGGCACCGGCCCACAGGTTGATGCCGTGAGGCTCGGCACTCGGCCTTCGCACTGCCCGCCGTCATCGGGGCAGGCGTGACCGTACTGGCACCAGCAAGTCGATCGGTCGGACGTGGCTCAGCTACAGCGGCGGCGCTTATTGGAGCGGATCCGCTCGCCGGCCGAAGAAGAAGTATGCGATCGGACCGAAGAAGTTGACGCATATGACCGCGGCCCACAGCCGCTTGCTGCCACTAACCTGCCCGCTACTACGTCGCGCAAGATCGAGCCAAGCGGCCAAAGCCATTGCCACCTGAACAGTGCCGAGAACGACGATGCCGCGGCGGCGGCGTTCGCTTATGCCTTCCTCGGCTTCGGCTTCGACTTTCTCACATCGTGCATCGTTCTCCTGCGCACCTGCAGACAGCCACGATGGATCGCGTGGTGCGTTCACAGCCGCACTCGGACAGGTTCGTGGACAACCTGTTCCAGGTCTTGCGCACTGCATTCGAGCAGCTGATGAGCGAGATCCGACAGTGCTCGTGCGACGGCAAGCTCGTCGCCTATCTCGGGGACCATCGGGTCCTCGGGGCTCTTTCGCGCCAGCCATACACCGGTGAGCTTCGTGTCGTCGCGAGTATGCAACCGCGCCAGGGCACGTGTCTTGTCGTCGTGTTCGTCGATGGTGATTTCGACCGACCAAGTGTGTTCTTCCATGACATGGGCCTTTCTCGACGGGGCTTCATAGGTGCTCTGTTTCGTCACGGGCCCGGTCATCGTCCGTCGCGGCAGATCATGACGGGACAGTGCGCGTGGTGAACAAGATTGGCACCGGTAGACCCCAGCACCAGCGAGGCGATCGATCCGCGTCCGTGGCTGCCCACGATGGCGAGCTGCGACTGCGCGGAGAGATCCACGAGTGTGTGCGAAGCATTCCCCTGGCGCAGTTCGCGATTGATCTGCACATCCGGGTATTTCTCGGCCCATCCGGCCAAGCTCTCGGACAGGAGTGCTGCCTCCTCCCGTTCATAGGCCGGCCAGTCGACGAAATACGGAAGTGCGACTCCGCCGGCTTTGGAAGCAGGGCTCCAGGAGTGAACGGCAACGAGCGCAACACCCAACGCCGACGCCACCTCGAATGCGTGTCCGACGGCGGACTCACTCGCAGCGCTACCGTCGACTCCGACGACGACAGGCGCGTCGAACGTCGAGCGGCCCTCCCGCCATACGACGACCGGGCAGTCCGCATTGTGAGCGACTGCTTTTGCCGTACTTCCCAGCAAGAACGAACTGACGGCACCGGAGCCCGAATTTCCCACCACCACCAGTCGCGCCGTATGTGAGCACTCTCTCAGCAATGCGGCGGCAGACATGACGACGACTTCGGTACTCACAGCAAGGTCGGGATGGATACCGACCAAAGACTCGGACAGGTCGTCGACGATCTTCCGGGCGTTCTCCTTCTGCTGATTCCACACCTCGACGGGCACGGCAATGGCCTCCTCGGCCATGTAGAACGTGGGCTCTCGGACCGCGCTCACGATGTGCAGCGGGGAATGCAATCGGGCCGCCATCTCCGCCGCCCACCGTGCTGCAGCGTCACTGCTCTCCGAACCGTCCACTCCGACGACGACTCGCTGACGATTGGCCAGAACCATGGTGTCCACTCCGATCTGCGATGGGCGAATGTCCGACAGGATTTTCGGCCACTCCGTGCGGACTCATCGGTACGCAGTCCCATTGCATCCCAGGTGGATCGGGCAACCCAGGGTATTACGTCCCCGATTGTCAGGACCTTCGATCGACCCGGCGAGCGGTGCGGACCGTCGTGCCGAATTCGAGGACTTCGGCACCGTGCGACAGGTCCGAAGCCTCTGGTCCGGTTCGACCCGACCCCAGAGGATCGATGCATGACCACTGCGATCGACCATCGAAAGAATCTCACGGTTGTCGGCGTCGACGGCTCCGTGTCGGCTCGGAACGCTGTCCGTTGGGTTGCCACCGACGTAGTCGGCCGAGACACCACACTGTTGCTTGTCTATGCCGGTGTCGATCTGGACATCACGCGCACCGGAGCACCGGACGCGAACAGTGGCACCGCGTCGGGTGCGCGTGCTCGTGCGCGGTCCGCGCTGGCCGCCGCCCGCGTCATCGCGTTGTCGATACTGGGCGACGACGCCGATGTGGAGACCGTGCTGGATCCCGGCCCACCCAACGAGGTATTGAACGGGTACTCGGACACAGCTCGGATGCTCGTGCTGGGTTCTCGTCGAAAGGGATCCGTAGCGCGTGCAGTACTGGGCTCGGTCAGTACCGATGTCGCCACTCACGCACGATGTCCCATTGCTGTTGTCCCGCAGAGTTTCACAGGAACAGCAGCAGAGTCCGCCACCGGCCCCACGGTGGTGGGCGTCGACTGTTCGTCCAACGACGATGCAGTACTCGACGTTGCCTTCGATCAGGCATCACGACTCGGCGTCCCCTTGCTTGCCGTGCATGCGTACGAGTCCTTGCAACCGCGAACCGGGTTCGCCCGCTCCATCGACCTGGGGCCCCGCATGCGTGGCGATTCTGCTCCACAGCGGTGGATCGATCACCTCGTTGCCTCGTGGTCCGAGAAGTATCCCGACGTCGAAGTCACGGCTCACGCTGCACACGACCGACCGTCACATGCGCTCCTCGAGTACGCATCCCAATCCCACGCGCAACTCATCGTGCTCGGGGCCAGGAGCCGTGGTGCGATCTCACCGCTGTTCGGCGGATCGACCAGCCGTGCGGTACTCCATCGAGCCGATATACCGGTCGTCATCGTCCCTGCATGCAAAGGCAAACTGCAGTAACGGCCCTGTGGCAGCACGCCGAAATACCGGCTCTGCCCGAGGAGCAACGCGCGGACGTGTTGACCTTCACCGAGAACGCGACTACGACACAAAGGCTTTCGCCATCTACGACCGAGGAAGTTCATGGATCGGTGCCAAACACGGCGATCGAGGACCTCGGCCCCTCCGAGTGGGGACGTTCGACGACAGCACCGGGTACCGCGTGATCGATAGGGTCGCTTACCGAACCGGAACGAAACGGAGAAGGCATGAAAACATCGAAGGTCCAGGCAATCGTCGACCGCACCCTGCCCGACTGCTCTCCGTATCCTCAGACCACCAACAACACGGCGTGCGCCGCCATCGAACAGTTCGACGAGGGGTCGCCGAACTTGGTGGTCCGTGTGGAGGAGGTGGGAGCACGACACTGGTGGATGGCCTTGCTGGCAACGCTGGCAAGTCAATCGGGAAACGCCTACATGCGCTTTGTCGGTGTCGTCGACGAGAAATCCGTGTATTTCAGCGACACGTTCCCAGTGCCCCGAATCTGGGGATCCATTCCGCCACAGGAACAGTGGCACCGGGCATGACTCGGTGCCTTCACAAACTCTGCCGAGAGATCGAGGACGCGGCTTGCGGCTGCACGAGAACACGATCGATCCCTGGTCGCTTTCGTACGAGCGCACCTCACCTCCGCCCGCGCGCGGGCTCAGTCGAGCTACGTGCTGAGCTACGAAACGTCGAGCATCGACGCCTCTGCGCTCGAAACCGACGAGCGGAAAGGTCCGCTGCAGTTCACCCCATCGTCACCACGAACGTCATGACGACGGCGAAGACGACGGTCGGCAAAGCCATGGCCGCAAGAAACCCGAGACCGAAGCGATGCCCACCTGAAGTGAAGGCCAGCACGCTCTTGACCAGCAGATTCGATCCGAGCGCAGCGGCGATTGCCTGCAGCGCGCTGTCGACCGTGATGGTGCCTTTCGCAGCCAGGCTCGCCGCCCCGAGAGCACCGGCGTGAGCATCGGCGAGACCCGCCGCAGCTGCGGCGAGCACCGCTCCCCGCGAACCCAGAACGTCAGCACCCCATCGGCCGACGAAGAGGGCGAAGACGAGAACAGCAGCCAACACGAGTGCCGGCCGCAACGAAAACGGCCGCGCCGCGGTATTCGGCTCGACGCCTACGCTTATCACCTCAGCGTCTCGTGGAGCCACTGAGGCACCGCGGTAGACGATGGCAGCGACTACAACGAGCACCATGGCACCCGCAACCACCGGGGGCCACAGTCGTCGAAGAACGTCTGGCTCGACGAAACCGATGACGACGAGCAACTGTATGAAGGTGGCAAGGCTGGCAACGAGCGCCCCGGCGAGCGGTGCCCGCATCTCATCGGCCGTCCGGCTCAGCCGGCCCATCGACGGAGTTGTCGCACTTGCGGATACGAATCCGCCGGCCAGACCCGTGACGAGCAGACCGCGCTGTGGCCCAAGCGTCCGGACGCCGATGTATCCGATCCACCCGATACCGGTGAGCAGAACGACGAGGAGCCATACCTTGGCCGGGTTGAGCACGCCGTAGGGTCCGATTTCGCGATCAGGTAACAACGGCAGGATGACAAATGCCGCCACGAGGGATTTGATGGCGTCTTCGAGTTCGATCTCGCTGACCATCTGACGGGCGAAGCGATGAATGCGAGACTTCGACATCAGCAGTCCGGCCACGATCACGGCAAGGGCGACGGCTACCGACGGGTCGGTATAGGCGAGTGCGCCGAGCAGATAGGCCACCAACGCGGCTATCTCGGTAGTGGTCCCCGCGTCCTGCTCGCTGGTGCGGAGATAGGCAAGCGCCATGAGCAGCCCAACGACGACGATGCCGGCTGAGACTGCCCAGATGTCGAAGCCGGCGGCGACGGCTCCGGTAAGAGACAACAGCGCGAACGAACGCGACCCCGCCGGGAGCGTGCGGATATGGCTGCGTTCACGCTCGAACCCGAGCAGCAGTCCGATGGCGAGCGCCACCAGGAAGGGCTCAACGTCCATCCAGCTCACGACAGTTTCACCGATCGTGCACTACTGGAACGGATTTGCCGCACCGCCCACCTTCTACCCTCGAGTCGTCGACGGATCCCGCGGTCGGATCGAATTCGCATCCACGGCCGGTCACGACGTCAGCTCTCAGCGCCGCAGTAGGCCACGATCCCATTGTCCGCAACTACACGGTGGAAGACAGGGCGGAAGGTCCCTCACGCGTATGACTCACGTCATCGCCCTAGGTGCGGTCCGGCAATGTTCCGACATCACCGAACGATTGGTAGAGAGCACCATCTGTACCGTTTTCTGTCCGCTCCACTCGGACTTCGAACGGGATCCGAATCCGAGATAGCCCGCACCGATCCGGCCGTGCTCAGCGGTGAGAACCTGCCGACCGGAATAGCCATTCCGAGCTCCCCGTTCGCCGTCGGCGTCATCTCACTGCTACTGGGCTACATCTCGTAGTCGCCGGTGGGGGCACTCGATCACGCGGAGCTGAGTCCAAAGCGATGCCATCGCGCCCACTCGATTGGAAGCGTGATGTCTCGGGCAATTGCACGGTGCTCGCGATCCGCTTCGCGACGGCCGGCGGAAGCTCCGGGGCAACAGCCACCGACCGGCCGTCCGCGGGGATGCTCGCGGCAACCGTTGCAGCAAATGCTCGGGCTGGCCGGAAGTCTGTAACGGGCAACTCGGAGCAGGTCGCCGACGTGGCTGCAACATGAGGCTGTGCTGGGCTGGCGTTTCGGACGAGACGATGCGCAACATGCAATCTACGTTGGCGACTTCCGAGAATGCTTCGCCAGGGCAATGCTCTCGAGCGCTTGGGCCGACATGCATGTGAAACCTGTTTCGGCACAACCGGCTCTATGACTGAACCGAAATATCGCGAGAGTCGACGAGGTCAGTCAGCTCAGCATGATCAGGTTGTGACAGCCTCGTGACAGCGAGCCACCCACCGAGACGACTTCGCAACCCGAATCCCGGCCCTGAGCTGGACGAATACGAAGATGCGACGGCGAAGAACGTACATACCGCGCGGATCTGAAATCCACTGTCTCGGTTGTCCACTCAAATCCGCGATAGGCCGCTGAAGTCCACGTTGCCAGCCGAAAAGCATTGTTGCGGAACAGCAATCTGCATCCGTACGGACTCCGGTGCCCCCAGTCGGACTCGAACCGACACTGTGCGGATTTTAAGTCCGCTGCCTCTGCCAATTGGGCTATAGGGGCCACCGCCGGAGACTCGCTCCAGCGGTGACGATCATATCGGGCTGCTATGGCGCCGGGATGACCGGCGGCACGAAGTCGAAGGTCATGCCGAGGAGCCACACGAGCAGCAGGACCACCGGGAAGTGGAAGATGAACTGCAGGAACGTGAATCCGATCAGATCTCGCGCTCGCAGGCCCAGAACGGCCAGCAACGGGAGCATGAAGAACGGGTTGATCAGGTTCGGCAACGCCTCTGCGACGTTGTAAATCTGGACGGTCCAGCCGAGGTTCATCTGCACGTCTGTGGCCGACTGCATTACGTACGGCGCTTCGACGAGCCACTTGCCGCCGCCTGACGGAACAAAGAGCCCGAGCACCACGGTATAGACCGCGATGACCACGGCGAATCCACCGCCGCTACCGATGTCGGTGAAGAAGTTGGCGAGGTGCTCGGAAATCGTGACGCCTCCCCTACCCTCCGCTTTGGTCAACATGGCCGCCATTGCGGCGTACAGCGGGAACTGCACCAGAATTCCTGCAGTCGCGGGGACCGCTTTGCTGACGGAATCGAGGAAGCGGCGCGGGGTGCCGTGCAGCACGAGACCGAGCATCAGGAACACCAGAAGGTACCCGTTCAGACTGCTGACCACCGACAGCACCGGCAGCGTCAATAGCTGCGAGACAAGCCATCCCAGCGTCATCGTGCCGGTGAAGAGCGGAAGGATGCGGCTGTACTCGAGCCACTCCCCTGGCCTGGTACGCGGTGCCGGTTCGGCGACGGTGTCGTCGAGATCGACGTCCATGTCGGCGGCAGTCTTGATCGCGGCACCCTTCGGAGCAGACACGTGTGCGATGACGACCGTCAACACGATGATGATGACGCACATCAGCAACGACTGCCACGTGAAGATGGTCGTACCGAAGTCCAGCACACCGGTCACCGAAAGCAGAGTCGCCGGAAGCGAACTGGCCGTCGCCTGCAGCTGAGCAGCAGAGGACGACATACCCAGCGCCCAGACCGCGCCGAGTCCCATGAATGCAGCGGCCCCGAGAGCCCGATAGTCCGTCCGCAGATCGTCACGCCGCGCAATGGCTCGGGCCAAGAGACCGGCGAACACCAGGCTCAGGCCCCAGTTGAGGAAGGACACCGAGCAGGACAGCAGCGCAACGAAACTGACAGCGCTACTGGAACTCTTGGGCACCTGCGCCAATCGGGTGATCAACCTGGCGACCGGTGGAGAGGTTGCCACGACGTACCCGGTGAGCACGACCATCGCCATCTGCAGCGTGAAGGCCGTCAGGTCCCAGAAACCGTTTCCGAATGCGTCGACCACATTCTGCGGAGACGACCCGTTGGCGAAGGCAGCAACAGCAACGACCACCACGCCGACGAGGGCGAAGATGTACGCGTCGGGAAACCATTTCTCGGTTCCCCTGGCGAGCGCTTGCGCTACGCGCGCCAGACCTTTTTCGGCCGGGGCCTGCTGGGCGGGTGTCGTCATCGGTGGTCCTAGCCTCGTCGGGAGCAGTGACGTGAGCCACAGCGCCTATCAGGCTTCACCGAAACACGAAGCGATGCAACCTACATCGCCGCAGACCGGGTCTGCAGAATTGCAGATCAGATCTTGATCGACATCGCGATGCCGTCGAGGATGTCGTGCTCACTGACCGTCAACGAGCTGACAGCCCCGCGTCGCTCGAACTCTTCGGCCAGCACGCTGCACACAATCGCTCCGCCGCCGATGACGTCGACCCGTCCGGGGTGCATGGGCCCCAACGCACTTCGCTGCGTGTGAGTCATGCCGATCAGGTCCTCGCATACCTCGAACAACTCCGAGAAGGGCACTCGCGACAAGTGCACTGCGTCTGCGTCGTACTCGGGTAGTTCCTTGGCGATGGCCGCGATGGTCGTCATCGTGCCGGCCACACCCACCCAGCTCGACGCGTCGCCGATCGAGACTTCCTCGAATGCCTCCGCCAACTTCTCGCGGGCGTACTCACGCGCACCGTTGATCTCGTCTGCGGTGGGAGGGTCCGAATGCAGGAATCGTTCGGTCAGACGCACACAGCCGATGTTCGCCGAGAACGCCGCTTTCACACCTTTGGCGTCGCCCAGTACGAGCTCGGTGGAACCGCCACCCAGATCGACGACCAGGAAAGGCCCTGCCGCAGAATCGAGTTCACCGACCGCACCGGCAAAGGACAGCCGCGCTTCTTCGTCTCCGGTGATCACCTCGGCCTCGGCACCGGGAATGACCTTGCCGAGTACCTCACGCACCATCGAGAAGAAGTCCTCCCGATTCGACGCATCACGGGTGGCGGAGGTGGCGACCATGCGCACCGCGGTGGCCCCGGTCTTGCGGATGATCTCCGCGTACTCCACCAATGCAACACGGGTGCGCTCGATGGCCTCGGGCACGAAGGCTCCGGTCGCGTCGACGCCTTGCCCCAAGCGCACGATCCGCATCTCACGAGCGACGTCGGCGAGGGTCTTACCGTTGTTGTCTGCGACGAGCAGGCGGATGGAGTTGGTGCCGCAATCGATCGCTGCAACCCTGGTCATGATTTCTCCGCACGTAGTTCTTCGATGGTCGGCCAATCGGCCGGAATAGCTTTGCCGCGCAACGAGTTCTCGGCTGCCAATGCCACCGACTCGTCGCCGAGCGGATTGACTCCTGGCCCCTTGGCCAACGAATGCGCGATCAACACGTGCAGGCACTTGACGCGGTCGGGCATACCGCCGCCGGTGAAATCCGTTCCGAGAGATTCGATCTCGTTACGCTCAGCCAGGTACGACTCGTGTGCACGCAAATAGGCGGCAGCCAATTCCGGGTCGGTCCCCAAGCGTTCGGTCATCTCACGCATGACTCCGGCCGATTCCTGCCGACTTGCTTCCGCCGTCAATCGCGGGTCGGTCAAGTAGTACAGGGTGGGAAACGGAGTGCCGTCGGGAAGCTTCGGGGCAGTTTTCACCACACCCGGCCTGCCGTCCGGAGATCGATACGCGATTTCGAGTACGCCACGCGGTTCACGTCCGAGCTGCGATGCGACCGCATCGAGATCTTCCTGCGAGACTGCCGAGGAATTCACCCGACGGGTCCCCCTTCTGGTTCTGGCACCGGCGGGGCCGGAGCGGGTTCTGGCTGTACGACGGGCATGGGCGCGGACGTGGGCTCCGACGGCTCGTCCGATCCCTGCGGCTGCACCGCGGTGTTCCACAGGTCGGTGTACCACGGCCCGGTCGGGGTGTTGTCCACCTCGAGATCCTTGGAGCTCGGCGAGTAGTCGCCGGGGAGCTGCACCTGATACGGCGTCTCCCCCGGCATGACGAACCGCAGCCGCTCGCGAGCATCGGCGGCGATGCGGGACGGTTCGTTGAGCTGAGATTTCTGGGTCTGGAGCGCGTCCACCTCGTCCTGCAGGGTCTGACGCTCGGCCAGCACGGACTCGAGCTCACCGCGCTGCGAGAAGTAGGTCCTGAGCGGCACGGCCAGCGTCAGCGCCAACGCGCACACCACGACTCCGAGAATGACCGCGCGTCCGGTGGACAGCCCGAAGAACGTTCGCTCGGGCATCTTGGGTCTACGAACACCGACGCGCCTCGGAGCAGCTTTGCCACCCACCACGGCGTCACGCGCCTGATCCGACGGCTCCGGTGGAGTGGCCGGCCGGCCGGAGGCGGTCTCGTCGCGAGACGCACCCCCGGTCGGCTTCGAGCGATTCGGAGAGGAAGGACGGCCGCGGGGTCGGGGATCCCGTCCACCTGGACTGGTCCCGGACCTTCCGCGTCGTGCCATCATTCACTCTCCACTTCGTGCATACGTATCGGTTGACTCAGCCCTCGTAATTGAACCGGGGGAAAGCCAGCTCGCCCGCGTAACGCGCCGCGTCACCCAGAGCTTCTTCGATTCGCAGCAACTGGTTGTACTTGGCGACGCGCTCGCTTCGGGCGGGGGCACCGGTCTTGATCTGCCCGCTGCCGACGGCAACTGCCAGGTCAGCGATGGTGGTGTCCTCGGTTTCGCCGGAACGGTGGCTCATCATCGTCTTGTAGCCGTTGCGATGGGCCAGATCCACTGCATCGAGGGTCTCGGTCAGCGTGCCGATCTGGTTGACCTTGACCAGCAGTGCGTTGGCCGCACCCTTGACGATGCCGTCTTCGAGACGCTCGGGGTTGGTGACGAACAGGTCGTCGCCGACGAGCTGAACCTTGTCACCGATCGATTCGGTGAGTGCGACCCAGCCGTCCCAGTCGTTCTCGTCGAGCGGATCCTCGATGGAGACCAGCGGGTAAGCGTCGACGAGCTCGCCGTAGAAGGCCGACATCTGCTCGGCGGACTTGGTCTCACGCTCGAAGGCGTAGCCGGTGCCCGCGGTGTAGAACTCGGTGGCCGCCACGTCGAGGGCGAGCGCGACATCCTGGCCGGGCTTGAGACCGGTCTTGCCGATGGCCTCGAGGATCAGGTCGAGAGCTGCCTTGGTTCCGGCGAGATCGGGAGCGAAGCCGCCCTCGTCGCCGAGGCCGGTGGACAGGCCCTTGGCCTTGAGCACTGCCTTGAGTGCGTGGTAGACCTCGGCACCCCAGCGCAGCGACTCCTTGAACGTGGCCGCACCGATCGGCGCGATCATGAATTCCTGGACGTCGACGCCACTGTCTGCGTGCGCGCCACCGTTGATGATGTTCATCATCGGCACCGGCAAGATGTGGGCGTTCGGGCCACCGAGGTAGCGGAAGAGCTCGAGTCCGGTGGACTCCGCAGCAGCCTTGGCGACAGCGAGCGAGACACCCAGCAGGGAGTTCGCGCCGAGGCGGGACTTGTCGGGAGTGCCGTCGAGGTCCAGGAGGGCCTGGTCGACGGTGCGCTGCTCGATGGCGTCGAGGCCGATGACGGCGGGTGCAATCTCGTCGAGCACCGCGTTGACGGCCTTCTCGACGCCCTTGCCGCCGTAGCGGTCTCCGCCGTCACGAAGCTCGACGGCCTCGTGCTCACCGGTGGATGCGCCGGAGGGAACGGCTGCACGGGTCAACGTCCCGTCGTCCAATGCGACCTCGACCTCAACCGTGGGGTTGCCACGGGAATCGAGGATCTCGCGAGCTCCGACCTGCTCAATGATGGCCACGAATGCTTCTCCTAGTAACGGGGACCGGCGGACTGTGCCGGGTGCAAGACTAGCCGCTGTTGCATGGTGCCCGCGATGCACGGAGTTTCTACGGCCTGGTGCCTACCGAGTACGCGGCCGCTCGATCTCGCACGTCGCGCAGGTACTGGCCCGACAGGTTGTACGCCATCAACGCGCTCTCCCACCCTTGCGCCGTCCGCAGATCACCGCCGCGCGCGCAGAGATAACGCGCCGCCGTCAGAGCGGCGTCGTCGATGTTGTCCGGATCTGCGATGCCGTCGCCGTTGGCGTCGACTCCCCATTTCTTCCACGTCTCGGGGATGAACTGCATGGGTCCCATCGCACGATCGAACTCGGCATCGCCGTCCATCGATCCGCCGTCGGTGTCCGGGATCTCGGCGACGCCCGGTCCGCCGTCGAGTGGGATTCCGCGAATGGGCGGTGCGACGAGTCCGTCGGGTTGCACGGAAGACCCCTGGTAGGTGCCGTGCCGACTCTCGATGTACCCGATCCCGGCCAGTGTCGTCCAGGCGATGCCGCAGTCCGCGTCGGTCTCGGCCATGATCGCGGCAGCGTGCCCGTACGACGCGAGTGCGGTCACCGAGATACCGAGCGCATCGGTCTGCGGCTCTGCCCAGGCAATGAGCAGATCGGCCGTTCGGCCGGGGGCATTGAAGTCGATGATCGGCACCTCCGTGCCCGGGCCGGGCGGAATGCCCTCGGGAATCTCACGCTTCGGCTCGCTGCTGCCACATGCGGTGAGCGCAAGGAGTACCGATGCGGTGGCGAGCACGCAGATTCGTGAGATCACCTCACCATCCTGCACACGGAAGGTAATAGAAAGCTAAAGGCCGATAAAACCCCAGTACAACGTGCATAAGGACCAGGTTGCAGGGTGTATGTTTCTGTCAACCTTCACGCATGAGGGTCGCCTACCCTTCGCGAGGCAAGGCGTACCAATGTTCGACGCACAACAGGAGCACCATCCGTGTCCGTACTGGCTGCCGCAGGATCTGCGCCGTCGATCGCTACCCAGATGTTCGGCAGCGGCCTGATCGGTCTCCGCGAGGGTCTCGAGACCGGAATCGTCGTCATGATTCTCGTGGCGTTTCTCGTCAAGGCGAACCGGCGCGACGCACTCAAATGGGTGTGGCTGGGCGTCGGACTGGCCGTTGCCATGGTCGCCGTCATCTTCTTCGTCATCCACTACGGCACGTCGACGGTCACCGGACTGACGGCCGAGATCATCGCGGGAGCGGCCTCGCTGGTCGCCGTCGTCATCGTCACGGCCATGGTCCTGTGGATGCGTACCGCCGCCAAGAACATCTCCGGCGAGCTGCGGGCGAACATGGAGAAAGCTCTCACCGTCGGGCCTGCTGCAGTGCTGACGCTCTCGTTCTTCGCCGTCGGCCGTGAGGGCGTCGAGACGGCACTGCTCATGGTCGGGTACGCCGAGAACACCAACGGCAGCCTGTGGCCGCTGCTCGGACTTCTACTGGGCATCGTCGTCGCCGCAGTACTGACGGTGTTCCTGTACTTCGGCGCGGTGCGCATCAACTTTGCCGTGTTCTTCAAGTACACCGGCATCTTCCTCATCGTGGTCGCCGCCGGAATCCTGGCCTACGGCATCCGCGCCCTGCAGATCGGCGGAGTTCTGCCCGGTGGCAGTGCTGTCGCCTTCGACATCACCGCACACTTCGATGCCTCGAGCTGGTACGGCACCGTGCTCGCCGGCATCTTCAACTTCCGCCCCGAACCCACTGTCTTCCAAGCGATCGCGTGGGTGCTGTACATCGTCGTCGTGTTGTTCCTCTTCCTCCGCCCGGTCCGCGTTCCCGCGGCTCCCGAGCCTGTACTTCAGAACTCCTGAAAGGCACCACCACCATGCGTCGTACCACTTACGCTCTGGCCGCGGTCGCGGTTCTACCGATGGCCCTGGCCGGATGCACCGAGAAGTCCTCGACCGAGGCCGCGTCGGGCGATATCGCCGTCACGGCCACCGACTCGTCCTGCGACGTCGGTGCAACCGAGGGCACCACCGGAAACTCCACGTTCCAGATCACCAACAACGGCAGCAAGGTCACCGAGTTCTACGTCTACGGCGAGGGCGACCGAGTCATGGGCGAGGTCGAGAACATCGGACCGGGTCTCACGCGTCAGCTCATCGTCGCTCTGCCCGACCCCGGCACGTACCAAACCGCCTGCAAGGCAGGCATGGTGGGCGACGGCGTCCGCGCCGATTTCGTCGTGACCGGCGATTCGGTTCGCCAGACGGACGAGGACGGCTTGCTCACCGAGGCGGCTGCGGGCTACAAGCGCTACGTCGTCAGTCAGATCGACGCGTTGCAAGAGACCACGACGTCGTTCGTCACCGCGGTCAAGAGCGGCGACGTGGCCGCCGCCAAGGCCCAGTTCCCCATCGCGCGTAGCTATTACGAGCGCATCGAGCCGGTTGCCGAGAGCTTCCCGGACGATCTCGATCCGCGCATCGACCTGCGTGAGCCCGACGTCGAGCCCGGCGCGGAGTGGACCGGCTTCCACCGCATCGAGAAGGACCTGTGGACGCAGGGACTGCAGCCCGACACCAACGCGATGGCCGATCAGCTCGAGGCCGACATCACCGAACTCGCAGACAAGATCAAGGCCGACGACTTCACCATCGACCCCGTCCAGGTCGCCGGTGGCGCACAGGGATTGCTCGACGAGGTCGCCAAGACCAAGATCAGCGGTGAAGAGGACTTCTTCTCGCACACCGATCTGTGGGACTTCCAGGCCAACGTCGACGGCTCGCAGGCAGCCATCGCGGCCGTGCGTCCGATCCTCGACGAGCGCAACGCCGAACTGGGCACCGCGATCGACGCCCGCTTCGCAGAACTCGACGCCGAACTCGCCAAGTACCGCAGCGGCGACGGCTTCGTCTTCTACGACACCGTGACCGAACCGCAGCGACAGGAACTGTCGAACAAGATCGACGCACTGTCCGCCGAAGTGAGCCAGGTGCAGGGTGTCGTTGCCGGACAGTAAGACTGGACAGTTCTCCCGGCGGCGTCTGTTCGGTGCCGTCGGGACCGGGGCTGCACTCGTCGGAGTCGGGGCCATCGCGGGACACGCGACGGCCTCGGGAGCCGAGGTGCCGACGTCGGACGTCGTCGAGTTCCGCGGCGACCATCAGGCCGGCATCGTCACCCCGGCACAGGACCGCATGCACTTCGTCGCGTTCGACGTCACCACCGACTCGCGCGACGAGTTCGTTGCGCTGCTGAAGAAGTGGACCCTGATGGCCGAGCGGTTGGTGCATGGCGAGGAGACGTTCGACGGCGGAGCTGTCGACGGCGGCCAGTACAACCCGCCCGCCGACACCGGTGAGGCGCTGGGCCTGACCGCATCGTCTTTGACGTTGACGATCGGGTTCGGTCCGGCACTGTTCGATCGGTTCGATCTGGCGTCGAAAAGACCTGCCTCCCTTGCCGATCTGCAGCACTTTCCGGCCGACAACCTCGACCCGCGCCGCTCGGGTGGCGACCTCTGCATCCAGGCCTGTGCAAACGACCCGCAGGTTGCCGTGCACGCCATTCGCAACCTCGCCCGCGTCGGGTTCGGCACGGTTTCGGTCAAGTGGTCTCAGCTGGGCTTCGGACGCACCTCGTCCACCTCGACCACCCAGGACACCCCACGAAACCTGTTCGGCTTCAAGGACGGGACCGCCAACCTCAAGGCCGAGGACCCGTCTTTGCTGGACGACAACGTCTGGGTTGCCCCTGACGACGATCAGGAATGGATGGCAGGTGGCTCCTACCTCGTGGCCCGCCGCATCCGCATGCTCATCGAATCGTGGGACCGCACCACGCTCAAGGAACAAGAGCGAGTGATCGGACGCAGCAAGGGAACTGGCGCACCGCTCGGCCAGAAGGACGAATTCGACGCACTCGATTTCGAGTCACAGGGACCGGAAGGCACCTTCATCGACAAGACCGCACACGTGCGTCTGGCGTCGAAGGAAAACCTCGGCGGCGTCCAGATCCTGCGTCGGGGATACAACTTCACCGACGGATCGGACGGCTTCGGACACCTCGACGCCGGACTGTTCTTCATCGCCTACTGCCGCGACCCGCTGACCCAATTCGTCCCGATGCAGTTGGCCCTGTCTCGCAAGGACGCACTGAACGAATACATCCAACACGTCGGGTCTGCGGTATTCGCATGCCCTCCCGGCGTCGGAGAATCCGAATACTGGGGTTCGACGCTGTTCGAGTGATTCTTCGCCGGCCCCACCCCGTCCGGGCGGTGAGTTCGTGCACGCGGTTCGGTCTACACCGTCGTATGTTTTCGTCATCGACATCGGGAGCACAAATGGGTCAGCTGGTTCGGGTACAGAATTTCACCGTCTCGAGCGACGGGATTGCTGCTGGCGAGGACCAGAGCCTCGAGAGCCCGTTCGGTCTCGACCATCTGGCACTGATGAGGTGGTACTTCGCCACCGCCAGTTTTCCTGGAAACGCCGGTTCGAGCGGTAGCCGCGGACTCGACGACTATTTCGCCCGCGACTTCGCCCGCAACATCGGTGCCGAGATCATGGGCCGACACAAGTTCGGGCCACAACGCGGACCGTGGGCCGATCACGAGTGGCAGGGCTGGTGGGGCGACGAGCCGCCGTTCCACACGCCCGTCTTCGTGCTCACCCACCACGAACGGCCGTCGATCACACTCTCCGACACCACGTTTCACTTCGTCGACGGCGAGCCCGCCGACGTACTGGAACAGGCGAAGGAGGCGGCCGACGGGAAGGACGTGCGACTCGGCGGTGGCGTCACGAGTATCCGCGAGTTCCTCGACGCCGATCTGGTCGACACCATGCACATCGCCGTCGCACCCATCGAATTCGGCTCGGGCCTGAAGCTGTGGGATTCACCCGACGAATTGAACGACAGATTCGAGCACGAAGTTGTCCCGAGTAGCAGCGGTATGACTCATCACCTGTTCTGGCGTAGGTAGCCGGGCCGGATCAATGCGCCTTTGTTGCACTCTGACCGACTGAAACCCACATTGATCCCAACCCGAGGGACGAGGAATACCCCCCCAGCGCGAGAATTGGGGCGAGTGAGAACAACTCAGGCGGAGTCGGCGTCGGAGGGGAAATCCGATGCCGACATTCCGAGGTGCTCGATGTGATAGACGGCCTCGTCGAGCAGCATCGCGACGTGGTTGTCGTACAGGCGATAGATGACGCTTCGGCCCGAGCGCGTACCGGTGACCAGTCCCATGGCGCGTAACAACCGGAGCTGATGAGATACCGCCGACTGTTCCATTTCCACTGCGTCGGCCAAATCGTTGACCCCACTCGGCCCCTGCCGTAGCTGCGTCAGAATGCGCAGTCGGCTCGGTGTGGCCAGAGCCTGGAGGGTCGCGGCCACCGTGGCGGCAGATTCGGCATCGAGCTGCGCAGGTGGCGTGCTGCGTCCCTCGACTCCATGTCCCATGCGACAACTATAGTTTATGTACACATGTAAAGGTCTTCATGTAATCCTGTACGGTGATGTTCGCACTGTCCGACGGAACGAAGGCCCGCATGACTTCCACCAGCACCGCCCCGGCACCGGCCGACGTGCGACATCCAGCCGGCGCAAGCCGCACCCGTCTCGTCGACATTGCCGAAGTGAGATGGGCGCTGGCCGCGACAGCACTGTTCGCCCTCGGACTTCTCGCGCAGTTGATCGACGCGCCGGCATGGACGTACTGGGCGCTGTACCTCGCCTGCTACGCCACCGGCGGGTGGGAGCCTGCGCTCGAAGGACTCCGGGCGCTGCGGGACCGAACTCTCGACGTCGACCTGCTGATGATCGTCGCCGCACTCGGTGCCGCCGCGATCGGGCAGATCTTCGACGGCGCACTGCTGATCGTCATCTTCGCCACGTCCGGTGCCCTCGAAGCGGTGCTCACCAGACGCACCGCCGACTCGATTCGGAGTTTGCTGGATCTGGCACCCGAGACCGCGACCGTGCTCGACACCTCCGGCCACGAACGAACGGTCGACGCATCCGACCTTCGTCCAGGCGACATCGTGACAGTGCGCCCCGGCGAACGCATTTCGGGTGAAGGCATCATCGTCGACGGCGCATCCGACATCGATCAAGCCTCGATCACTGGGGAATCGGTACCCGTCTCGAAATCCGTGGGCGACGAGGTGTTCGCCGGAACCATCAACGGCACCGGCGCACTACGGATCAGAATCGACGTCGACCCGTCCGACACGATCATCGCGCGCATCGTCACCCTGGTCGAGCATGCGTCCGAGACCAAGGCCGAGAAGCAACTGTTCATCGAAAAAGTCGAGCAGTACTACTCGAAGACCGTCGTGCTCTGTACCGCAGCGATATTCGCGGTACCGATGCTGCTCGGGAACGACCTCGAATCGTCGTTGCTGCGGGCGATGACGTTCATGATCGTCGCGTCACCGTGCGCGGTGGTCCTGGCGACCATGCCGCCCCTACTCGCAGCGATGGCCACAGCGGGCAGGAACGGCGTGCTGGTCAAGTCTGCCGTGTCGATGGAACAGCTGCGCTCCATCGACACGGTCGCCTTCGACAAGACGGGGACCCTCACCGGGGGAACACCCCGGGTGGAGTGCATCGATAGTCTCGGAACCCTGGGCGAGCTCGAGGTGCTCCGCCTGGCAGCGGCGGCCGAGAACGGAAGCGAGCACCCGATCGGGCTCGCTGTCGTCGATTACGCCACGAGCCGGGGCGTCGCGATCATCACGGCAACGCACTTCGATTCGACACCCGGCATGGGAGTCACGGCAACGGTCGACAGCCGCATCGTCACGGTCACGAAACCCGAAGCCGAAGCCGAAGCCGCACAGCACAACACGAACGCCCCGGCCGAGCGCACAGCCGCCCTTCGAGAAGCCGAGGGCATGACGGCGGTGATCGTGCACCTCGACGGAGAAGCGATCGCCGTGATCGGACTCGTCGACATCGTTCGCGCCGAGGCCGACACCACGGTCGCAGGTCTCGAAGAACTGGTCGGCACTCGACCGGTGCTCCTCACCGGCGACAACGACCGCGTCGCTCGAGCAGTGGCAGCGCGCGCCGGAATTGTCGACGTACGCGCGGGGCTGCTGCCCCAGGACAAGGCCGAGGCCGTCACACAACTGCAGAACGAACGTACCGACGGCGAGACCCCGCGGCGAGTGCTGTTGGTCGGCGACGGCGTCAACGACGCGCCGGCGATGGCTACGGCCGACATCGGTGTCGCCATGGGACGTCGAGGATCCGATCTCGCGCTCGACACCGCCGATGCCGTCCTGATCCGCGACGACCTCGGGGCCCTGGCGGCCGTCATCGCGCTTTCGCGGCGGGCTCACCGCATCGTGGTCGCGAACCTGGCGATTGCGGCGACGTTCATCGTGGTGTTGGTCGCCTGGGATCTGATCGGTACCCTTCCGCTACCGATCGGCGTGGCCGGTCACGAAAGCTCCACGGTCATCGTCGCTTTGAACGGGATGCGATTGCTGTCCTCGCGTGCCTGGAAGCAGAAAGCGTCCCGGTCAGCCCCGTAGACCCCAGTGTTCGATCCAATCCAACGCACTCATCTCTCCCGGCGTGACGCCCGCATTGCGGGCCGATGCCTCGGCATTACGGATCAACGCGGCGAAATCGAGTACTCGACGCCGTAATGTGTCCTCGGCACTGTCCCCGCCGTTCGAATGGTCGACGCCGATGTGGACGACCCGCAGACCGTCCGGAACGAGCTCGTCGGGCAGTCCCGCCTTGCTGGCGCGTCCGACCACCTTCTGCGCCAATGCAAGTGACGGCTGAGACATTGCGATGCCGTCCAGGCAGGAGCCCCTGGCTTTTTCCGACGCCTTCTTCTCTTCCCACATTCGCTCCTGCTCGACGATGTCGATCGGTCCGGTGTCGGTTCGGCTCAGATGCGGGCTGCGGTGTGTCAGCTTTCGCACCAGACCTGCGGCAACGTCATCGACGTCGAAGGGGTCCTCGGCGGCGTCCTGAGCTATCCGGGAGTGAAAGAGCACCTGTAACAACAGGTCTCCCAGCTCTTCACGGAGGTCGACCAAGTTGCCGGCGGCGATGGCGTCGAGCAGCTCGTAGGTTTCTTCCAGAAGGTAGCCGCGCAGCGACTCGTGCGTCTGCTGAGCTTCCCAGCCGCCGACGCTACGCAAACGGTCCATCAGCTGGACCGCCGCGATGACGTCGTCGCCCGGAAGCTTCTCGGCCGCGACGACGCGTTCGCCGCGGGCGATCCGGTTCTGTACATCGGGATTGGTCCGGTCGGTGCTCACCAACACGGCATCGACGTCGTCGGGCGCGGCGGTGCCGGAGAACAACCAGCGCACCTTCACCGGAACCTCTTCGGTGAACTGCACTGCGCCACCAAGAAATTCGACGGCGTCCACCGGTACCTGAGTAGGACGAACAGGGTCGAGCAGAACGATCGTCACCGCTACACCCCCACAGTTTGCTCCAACAGGACGGACCGAGATGGCTTCCCGTCCAAGGATAGGATGAGATCGGCGATGAACTGCACCAATTCGACATCGCGGACGCGCGCCGCTCCGACACCGCCGCCTTCGACGCGGGGCAACGGCAGCTGCACCACTCCGGTGGTCGCACGATACGTCGCGCTCGGGTAGAGGCGCTTGAGCCTGATCTGCTTCGAATCGGGCAGGTCCATCGGAGCCAATTTCACCTGTGTCCCGGCCACATTGACGTCGGTCAGGCCGTATTCCTTGGCGATCAGGCGCAGCTTCGCGATGGAGACCAGGCGGCCGACCTCCTGGGGTAGCGGGCCGTAGCGATCGACGAGTTCGTCGATGACGGCGTCGATGCCTTCGGAGTCGGCCGCGGCGGCGAGTTTACGGTAACCCTCGAGCCGGAGCCGATCGCTGGTGACGTAATCCGGCGGGATGTTCGCGTCGACGGGGAGGTCGATACGCACTTCCTTGGGTGCCTCGTCCGTCGTGATCGGCTTACCGTCGGCGGCAGCGCGGTAGGCCTCGACCGCTTCACCGACGAGCCGCACGTACAGATCGAATCCGACGCCGGCGACGTGGCCCGACTGCTCGGCTCCCAGAACGTTTCCGGCACCACGAATTTCGAGGTCCTTCATCGCCACGGCCATACCGGCTCCGAGGTCGGAGTTCTGCGAGATGGTCGCCAAACGGTCGTAGGCGGTTTCGGTGAGCGGCTTCTCCGGCGGGTACAGGAAGTACGCGTACCCGCGTTCGCGGCTACGACCCACTCGACCGCGCAGCTGATGCAGCTGGGACAGGCCGAGCGAATCGGAGCGTTCGACGATCAGCGTGTTGGCGTTGGAGATATCGAGACCGGTTTCGATGATGGTGGTGCACACCAGCACATCGGTCTCGCGTTGCCAGAAACCCTGCACGGTGCGTTCGAGCGTTTCCTCGTTCATCTGACCGTGTGCGGTCGCCACTCGCGCCTCGGGGACGAGATCCCGAATCTTCTTGGCGGCCTTGTCGATCGAGCTCACTCGGTTGTGTACGAAGAACACCTGGCCGTCGCGCAGCAATTCGCGCCGAATGGCGGCCGCAACCTGCTTGTCGTTGTACGCGCCGACGTAGGTCAGCACCGGATGCCGCTCCTCGGGCGGGGTGAGGATGGTCGACATCTCGCGAATGCCCGCCAGGCTCATCTCCAGCGTTCGCGGAATCGGGGTGGCCGACATCGTCAGCACGTCGACGTGAGTACGGAGCGACTTGATGTGCTCCTTGTGCTCGACGCCGAAACGCTGCTCCTCGTCGACGATGACCAGGCCGAGGTCTTTCCAGGCGACACCGGTCTGCAGCAACCTGTGCGTACCGACGACGATGTCGACGGTGCCGTCGGCCAATCCGGCCATCACTTCTTTGGAATCGGCACCGTGGGTGAAGCGAGAGAGCCCTTTGACCGTCACCGGGAACGACGCCATCCGCGCGGTGAACGTCTGCAGATGCTGTTGCGCGAGAAGCGTTGTCGGGACCAGGACGGCCACCTGCTTGCCGTCCTGAACTGCCTTGAACGCGGCACGCACGGCGATCTCGGTCTTGCCGTAACCCACGTCGCCCAGGATGACGCGGTCCATCGGGACGGCCTTCTCCATGTCGGCCTTGACCTCGGTGATGGCCGTCATCTGATCGACCGTCTCGGTGAACCCGAACGCATCTTCCATCTCGCGCTGCCACGGAGTATCGGCCCCGAAGGCGTGTCCCGGAGCCGCCTGACGAGCGGCATACAGCTGCACGAGTTCGCCGGCAATCTCGCGAACCGCCTTGCGCGCCTTGCGTTTGGTGTTCGCCCAGTCGGACCCGCCGAGCTTGCTCAGTGTCGGCAGTTCGCCGCCGACGTAGCGCGAGAGTTGATCGAGTGAATCCATCGGCACGAACAGTCGGTCGCCGGGATGACCGCGCTTGCTCGGCGCGTATTCGACGACGAGGTATTCGCGCCGGGCACCGCCTATGGTGCGCTCGACCATCTCGACGAACCGGCCGATGCCGTGCTGGTCGTGCACGACGCTGTCGCCGGCGACGAGAGCCAGCGGATCGACCTGATTGCGACGCTTCGCCGGTAGCTTGCGCCCCTCCCCCGCCGCCGCGACACGGTTACCGGTGAGATCGCTCTCGGTGACGACCACGAGCTTTGCGTCGGGAAACACCAGGCCGTCGTGCAGCGAACCGCACAGGACGTTGACGACGTCCGGAACCGGGACCGCACCGGAATCGAGATGTGCAGCAGGCACTTCTGCCTCGGCGAGGCGCTCGATGATGCGCTTGGCGGTACCGGCTCCGGCCACGGAGATGACGGCCCGTCCCCCGGTGGCGATGTGAGCTCGCAGGGTGGCGTACAGCGCCGTCAACGCTTCCTCGGAACCTCGCACCTCGGGCACGGGATCGACGGCGAGCTCCACTTCTTCACCGTTGCCCGATGCCAAGGGGCTGATGGTCCACCACGGCCGGCCGTGCACCTGGGCCGATTCGCGTACCTGCCGCAGCGAGCGGTATGCGGAGGCACCGAGATCGAGCGAGGCCCCCTCGAGGCTGGACGTATCGAGGGTGGACGTGTCCAGTGGCGCGGCTCCACCGATGGATGCCGCAGTCCAGGACGCTTCGAGGAATTCCTGTCCTGTGCGGACCAAATCGGTTGCGCGAGTTCGGATTCGCTCGGGATCGCAGAGCAGGACGTGGGTCCCGGCGGGCAATGTGTCGGCGAGCAGTTGCAACTCGCCGGGTTGCAACAGCGGCAGCAGCGCCTCCATGCCCTCCACCGGGACTCCGGCCGACAGCTTGTCCAGCATCTCGACCAACGCGGTGTCACCGGCATTGTCGGCGGCGAGCACGGCCGCGCGATCGCGAACCTCCTGCGTGAGAAGCAATTCTCGACACGGCGGCGCGATGACGAGATCGACCTCGTGATCGGGGAGCGATCGCTGATCGGAGACGGCGAATGCGCGGAGCTCGGTGATCTCGTCGCCCCAGAATTCGACGCGGACCGGATGATCGGCCGTCGGCGAGAACAGGTCGAGAATGCCGCCGCGGACGGCGAATTCGCCGCGCTTGCCCACCATGTCGACGCGCAGGTAGCCGAATTCGACGAGGCGATGGATCAAGCCGTCGAAGTCCAGATCGAGACCCACTTTGAGCGTGACGGGTTCGATCTCGCCGAGACCCGGGGCCATCGGCTGCACCAGCGATCGAACGGTGGTGACGATGACACGCAGCGGATCGCCGTAGTCGCTGTCACCGGGGCGGGCGAGACGACGGAGCACATCGAGCCGCTTGCCCACGGTATCGGCGCTCGGGGAGAGCCGTTCGTGCGGCAGCGTCTCCCACGACGGGAACATGGCGACGCCGTCACCGAGCATCTGGGTGAGTTCACCCGTCAGGTCGTCGGCTTCGCGTCCCGTCGCGGTGACGATCAGAAGTTGGGTGCGCTGCGCGATTGCGGCGGCCACGAACGGGCGCACCGAGTGCGGCCCGATCAACGTGTGCTCGGCCGTCCCGATCGCGTCGGCGACCGCGACCATCGACGCATCCGTCAAGGCGACACTGGCGAGCCCCGAAAGGTGAAGCGCCGCGTCGGGAACGATCGGGGCCGGCCCGGACGTGGTCATGGCAGGCAGGGAATCGGAAGACAACAGCAATGCTCCTGAACGAGTCGAGGCGATGGCTGCGCACGCACAGTCCCATCGAGTCTATGGGAGCGCACCGACACCGTGACACGCGGGAGATGCCGTCGAACCAGGACCGAGCCCGAGAATCAGGGCCTCGAAATCGGAGCCTGGAACTGGGGGCCCGAACTACGGACCGAAGCGAATGACGCGACGGGCCGCGAATTCGCGGAAGTAGTCCAACTTGTTCGTCGGCACCAGCGCGGGGAGCAGGTAGTACCAGAGTCGCTCCATGCGCGAGGGCAGTTCCTCGGTGGTGGAGGTGGCGACGGCGACCATGTGAACGCCGGTGAGGATTTCGAGCACGAGCGAACCGATGGTGCTCGGATCCGAACTGGGGTCGATGTCACCCTGTGCGATGGCCTTGGCGGCGAGCTTGTCGAACGCGACGCTCCAGCCGGCCATGACGTTGCCCTCGGTGCCGCGGTAATCACCGATCTGATGGCTCAGACGCAGCATCGCCGACACCATCGGGTCGGTGACGGAGAGGTCGACGACGATGTAAGAGATCCCGATCGCAGCTTCCAGGGCCGGGATGCGCCCGTCGTTGAACTGCATGCAAGCCGTGCTCAGACGCGCATTGCCCTCGTCGATGACCGCACGTGCGAGTTCTTCCTTCGAGCCGAAATGGAAGTACAACGCGCCCTTGGTGACCTGGGACTGAGAGATGATTTCACTGAGGCTTGCGTTCGCGTACCCGAGGCGCAGGAAGACATTCGCTGCGCCTGCAAGCACGGTGTCGCGAGTGATCTCAGCGCGAGCCTGCCTGACCATAGGATCCGCCTCTGCGATTGAACTTCCACTGCGCAAATTACGCCCGAACGGTACCACTGAGCAGCTTTACGTTTGACGCCAACATGCATCGGTCCGGATGACAATCGCCCCTGATGTGATGCGGCCCTCCCGCCCGACAAAGGGGACGATACCCCCTTTTTTCCTCGGTGAGAGCCGAAACAGAGTTGTCATTCCTCGGTCAGTCGAGGGTCCGCCTCCAGATTTGTCAGCCCGTTCCAGCACAGGTTCACCACGTGGGCCGCAACCACTTCCTTGGGCGGCGTTCGCACGTCGAGCCACCACTGGGCCGTCATCGACACCATGCCGACCAACGCCTGCGCATACATCGGCGCGAATTCCGGATCCAGACCGCGTCGCGAGAAATCCCCCGCGAGCATGTGCCCGACGCGTCCCACGGCCTCGTTGAGGAGAGACGAGTACTTGCCGTCCTCGGCCGATGCCGGCGAATCACGGACCAGAATGCGGAATCCGTCGGTGCGCTCCTCGATGTACGTCAGCAGGGCGAGCGCGACTCGTTCGACCCGAATACGCGACCGGTTGAGTTCGAGAGAACTGGTGATCATGCCCAGCAGCGTCGACATCTCGCGATCCACGATGACGGCATAGAGGCCTTCCTTGCCCCCGAAGTGTTCGTAGACCACCGGTTTGGACACGTTCGCGCGTCCGGCGACCTCCTCCACCGACGCCGCCTCGTACCCACGCTCGGCGAACAGCGTGCGCCCCACCTCGATCAACTGCTCGCGTCTCTGTGTCCCCGTCATGCGGACACGAGGTGTGCGTTCCTGCTCGGAGGCTGCGCCTGTCATCGAAAACCGCTTCCGTCACCGACCGTGGGCAATGCGGACGTCGAATCGACGCCTACTACAGACTAACGATGCCCGATCCATCCGTTTTTCCTGTCGCAGGGGCCGCGCCGGAACGACGCGAGTGGTCTGTTATGCGTCGCGGTTCGACTCACCGCCACCTCTCATGCGAGGATCGGTGCGCTCAGTGGGAGCGCAGCGGCTAACGAAGGCGTCGTTCTCTTCGTCGGCCACTGCTGCCACCGCTGGTCGATTATCCGCCGTGGTGTAATGGCAGCACCTCTGATTTTGGTTCAGATAGTTCAGGTTCGAGTCCTGGCGGCGGAGCGAGCAAGACCATTCGTGCATGCCCGTTTCGCGTCATCGCCCCGAGGAGCTCAATGCCTGTGCAGACCGCCGTGGTCGTTCTCGCTGCGGGTGCAGGTACCCGAATGCGGTCCAAGACTCCGAAAGTTCTGCATCCCCTGGCCGGCCGCACCATGCTCGCCCATGCGCTGCACGCCGCCGCCGATCTGGGCCCGGACCACCTGGTCACCGTTGTCGGCCACGATCGCGAACGGGTGAGCGCCGCAGTTCACGATCTGGCCGCCACGTTCGGCCGCACCATCCACACCGCAGTGCAGGATCGACAGCTCGGCACCGGGCACGCCGTCCAGTGCGGCCTCGCGGCGCTGCCGGACGACTTCGAGGGCACCGTCCTCGTCACTGCCGCCGACGTCCCGCTGCTCGACGGCCATACCCTCAAAGCTCTGCTCGACGAGCACCTGAGCGCTCCCCGCCCAGCGGCGGCGACGGTACTGACCTTCCTCCCCGAGGACGCCAACGGCTACGGCCGCATCGTGCGTACGAACGACGGCGAGGTGGCCGAGATCGTCGAACATGCCGACGCCACCCCCGCTCAGGTCCTCATCGGTGAGGTCAACTCCGGCGTCTACGCATTCGACGCGGTCGCTCTGCGCACGGCATTGGGCAAGCTCAGCACCGCCAACGCGCAGCACGAGCTGTACCTGACCGACGTCGTCAAGATCAGCAAGGCCGACGGCAAGGCCGTCTACGGCACCCAGCTCGCCGATCCGGACCTGGTGGTGGGCGTCAACGATCGCGTTCAGCTGGCGCACGTCACGTCCGTGCTCAACCGCCACATCATCGAACGGCACATGCGCGCAGGCGTGACCGTCGTCGATCCCGCGACCACCTGGATCGACATCGACGTCACCCTCGGCGCGGACGTACGCATCGAACCCGGCGTCCAACTGCACGGCAAGACGCACATCGCCGACGACGCGGTCGTCGGTCCCGACTCGACACTGCGGGACGTCGAGATCGGCGAGCGCGCGTCGGTAGTCCGTACCCACGCCGAGCAGGCCGTCATCGGACCGGATGCGACAGTCGGGCCGTTCACCTACCTGCGTCCTGGAACTGTCCTCGGCACGGGCGGCAAACTCGGTGCCTACGTGGAGACGAAGAACGCGACGATCGGCAACCACACCAAGGTCCCGCACCTCACCTACGTCGGCGACGCCACGATCGGGGAGCACAGCAACATCGGCTGCTCCAACGTCTTCGCCAACTACGACGGCGTCAACAAGAGCCGCACGGAAATCGGATCCCACGTACGCACAGGATCCGACTCGACGTTCGTCGCCCCTGTGCACGTGGGCGACGGCGCTTACACCGGTGCAGGAACAGTGGTTCGGGACGATGTTCCTCCCGGCGCACTGGCCGTGTCCGGTGGCAAGCAACGCAAT
The DNA here is from genome assembly GCF_040686915.1 of Rhodococcus sp. NPDC077669. Taxonomy (NCBI): domain Bacteria; kingdom Bacillati; phylum Actinomycetota; class Actinomycetes; order Mycobacteriales; family Nocardiaceae; genus Rhodococcus; species Rhodococcus sp. NPDC077669. The sequence goes on from NZ_JBFBMD010000009.1 coordinate 109,887, forward strand.
ATCGAAGGCTGGGTCGTTCACAACAGGCCCGGAACCGAAGCTGCACAGGCAGCGGCGCGCGCAGATCGTGCTCGGCAAGAACTAAAGGACGGCGAAAAGCAGTGACCACCCCTAATTGGATCGACAACCAGAAGAACCTCATGTTGTTCTCTGGCCGAGCACATCCGGAGTTGGCCGAGCAGGTCGCCAAGGAACTCGGAATCGACGTCACCCCGCAGACGGCACGTGACTTCGCCAACGGCGAGATCTTCGTGCGCTTCGAGGAGTCGGTCCGCGGATCGGACGCATTCGTTCTGCAGTCGCACCCGTTCCCGCTGAACACCTGGCTGATGGAACAGCTCATCATGATCGACGCACTCAAGCGTGGATCCGCCAAGCGCATCACCGCGATCCTTCCGTTCTACCCGTACGCACGCCAGGACAAGAAGCACCGCGGCCGCGAGCCGATCTCCGCTCGCCTCGTCGCCGATCTGCTCAAGACCGCCGGTGCCGACCGCATCATCACCGTCGATCTGCACACCGACCAGATCCAGGGCTTCTTCGACGGCCCCGTCGACCACATGCATGCCCACAGCCAGCTCGCCGATCACATCCGCGGCAAGTACAGCCTCGAACACATCACCGTCGTATCCCCCGACTCCGGCCGCGTGCGCGTCGCCGAGAAGTGGGCCGACTCGTTCGGCGGCGCACCGCTCGCCTTCATCCACAAGACGCGTGATCCCCTGGTGCCCAACCAGGTCAAGTCCAACCGCGTCGTCGGCGAGGTCGAAGGCCGCACCTGCATCCTCATCGACGACATGATCGACACCGGCGGCACCATCGCAGGCGCAGTCAAGGTACTCAAAGAAGCCGGAGCGGGTGACGTCGTCATCGCCGCCACCCACGGCGTGCTGTCCAACCCGGCTGCCGAGCGCCTCGCCAACTGCGGTGCCAAGGAAGTCGTCGTCACCAACACCCTGCCGATCAGCGACGAGAAGCGCTTCGACACGCTGACCGAACTCTCGATCGCACCGCTGCTCGCCCGCACCATCCGCGAGGTCTTCGAAAACGGTTCGGTCACCAGCCTTTTCAACGGCAGCGCGTAGTACCCCTGGGTCATTCCGCAGGCTGCACTCCCGACCCCCAGGTCTGTTTCGCTCGATCCGAAACCCGCTCCGCCCGCTCCCCACCTGCACTGCATGAACTACGTCACGCCCGTGGCCGGAATATGCAGCTCGCGAGACGGGGGCGTGCGGGGCGGGTTTTGTTGTCACCTAAGATTACTCGTCGTGATCGACGCACATTCTCTCAACGCCCCGGCCGGAACTACTACCGTCAGAATCGCTCGATGGACGCCGGGCGGGTGCGTCTGGTGCGGCAGCACCGACAGCGTCGAAACCTTCCGTAACGAGCCGCGGTGCGGCCTGTGCCGAGAGAAGGAAGCCGTCATCGACGAGGCGAAGCACTTCATCGGTATGTACGGCCTGCGGCCTCTCGGTGGCACGCTCGCGTCCGACGACGAGGAGGAGCGCGAGTACCGCGTCACCGCCCGCGATGCGCGTGAGGTGCTCAACCGCATTCGACTCGAGAAGCTCCCCGACCCGGCCGCGGTCCGCAAAGCGTTGCGGCCCAGAGCCGCTGCTGCAGTGAACGCAGCGGCGTCTTCGTCGGCGACGACGTCGGGGTCTGCTCCGGCGAAGGCACCCACCAAGAAATCGCAGGCCGGTGTCACCGGGATCGACGCGATCGAACTGCAGTCGCGGGTGGAGAAGTTGCTGACTCAACTCACCTCGGTGGACGAACAGATCAGCGCACTCGACGGCGCGCAGGGCCTACCGGCACGCGCACGTATGAAGGATCTCGAGAAGCAGCGGACGACCGTTCTGACGACGCTGGCCGCCCTCGAGAAGGCGCGTCGCCGCACCAACTGATGCACGTAGTCTGATCGAGTGCTGCGCAAGCTATCGATCTCACGGCAGGTACTCGACGCCGCGTACGCGGTCGTGTTCGTCCTGCTGCTGCTGGCGTCCACCGTGAACGGAGTCGCCGGTACCGCAGGTGTGGGCGTTCTGGTCGGGTTCGGCGTTGCACTGGCCATCCGACGCCGATCACCACGATGGTCCTTGGCGCTCGCCTGGATGCTGGCCGTCGTGCAGATGGTCACCGGAGTGCTGCCGCTGTCTGCGGACACTGCGATCTTCGCAATTCTGTATTGCACGGCCGCGTACGGCGACAACGTGGTTCGACGCCTCGGGCTGGCATCGGCAGTCGGCGGCGGAGTCATCGCAGCGCTGTATCTGGCGTATGTGGACGGCAATCCGTTCGGCCCGCCGACGGAAGAGGGCTACCAGGAACCCCGAATCGCGCAGTTCGCTCTGCTCCTCGCCGGCCTCTGGGCCATGTTGGGGTTGTCCTGGGCACTGGGCCGCCTCGCCTACGCCAGGCGCACCGCCATCGAATCCGCACACGCGCGCGAGCTCGCGGAGGTTCATCAGGCCCGCGCCGAGCACGAGGTGGCAATCGAGCAGGAGCGCAACCGAATTGCCCGCGACATGCACGACATCGTCGCGCATTCGCTGGCCGTGGTGATCGCACAGGCCGACGGCGCGCGGTACGTACGCGCTGTCGATCCCGCCGCGGTGGACACCGCACTGACCACCATCTCCGATACCGCCCGCGCCGCGCTGTCCGATGTACGGGTGTTACTCGGCCAGCTGCGGCACAGCCAAGGCGACCTGCCGAACCCGACATCGGAGGATCTGGATCGACTGCTCGCCTCGATGCGGGCCACCGGTCTGCAGATCGACGCCACCATCGACACCACCGGCTCGTCGTTGGGGGCCGGAGCGCACCTGGCGCTGTACCGCATCGCACAGGAATCGATGACCAATGCGCTGCGCCACGGCGACCCGGACGAGCCGGTGTCCGTCACCATCGAATCCGATTCTGCCGGCGTCGAACTGACGGTCCGCAACAGTGTCCGTCCCGGCCGTTCGGTCACCGAATCCTCCGGCCACGGGGTCGCCGGCATGAAGGAGCGTGCCGGCCTCTCGGGCGGTACGTGCATCGCGTCCGGTGACGACTCGTCGTGGACCGTCACTGCGTGGCTGCCTGCCACGTCCGAAGCCAGCAAGGGAAAAGTGTCATGAGCGAACGCATCAGAGTGGCCCTGGTGGACGACCAGCAACTGTTCCGGGCGGGCATTCGTATGCTCATCTCCTCCCAGTCCGACCTCGAGTTCGTCGGGGAAGCGGGGAACGGCGTCGAGGCCGTTGCACTCGCTGCGTCCGCAACGCCGGACGTGATGCTCATGGACGTGCGGATGCCGGTGCTCGACGGTATCGCCGCCACCGAGCAGATCCTGGCCGCATCCGAGCACCCGCCCCGGATTCTGGTCTTGACGACGTTCGATCTCGACGAGAGCGCTGCACGTGCAATCCGTTCCGGTGCAAGCGGATTCGTCCTCAAAGACGCCGACCCGGAGTTCCTCCTCGCGGCGATCCGCACGGTGCACGCGGGCAACTCGGTCATTGCTGCGTCGGCGACGACCGGCCTGCTCGCGCACTTCACCCCGACTCCCGCTGTACCGAAGGCACCGGCCGAATTCGCCACTCTCACGGCGCGGGAAAAGGAGCTGTTCAGGCTCACCGCACGCGGGTTGAGCAACTCCGAGATCGCCGAGCTGGAGTACCTCAGCGAAGCCACCGTGAAGACACACATCAGCCGCATCTTCGCCAAACTCCACCTGCGTGATCGGGTGCAGTTGGTGGTCTACGCCTTCGAGCACGGACTGACTGGAGACTGACACCGAAGTCATCCTGCAGATGTACGACGCGAAGACTCGCGCCTGATTACTTCGGTCCTGCGAATTCATAGCGTTGTTGCCATGACGATCACAGCAGGCCCTGTTGCACGGGCAATCCAAGTCAGCAAGCATTTCGGCGACTCGTCCAACCCGGTGAGCGCGCTCGACAACGTCTCTCTCGACATTCACGGCGGCAGGTTCACCGCCATCATGGGGCCATCGGGTTCCGGCAAGTCCACCCTCATGCATGTCATGGCAGGGTTGGACACCCCCAGTTCCGGGCAGCTCATGCTGGCCGGAGCCGACATCACGTCGGCGGGCGACGACGCTCTGACGACGTTGCGCCGCAAGCAGGTCGGCTTCATCTTCCAGTCGTTCAATCTCGTTCCGACGCTCGACGTCAGGGACAACATTCTGCTGCCGTTCGAGCTGGACGGCCGCGCGCCCACCGCCGAGGAGTCGGCCTGGATCGAGCAACTCATCGATACCCTGGGGTTGCAGAGCCGCGTCGGGCACCGGCCCCATCAGCTCTCGGGCGGCCAGCAGCAACGCGTCGCGATCGCTCGAGCTCTGGGTACTCGGCCGCAGCTGATCTTCGCCGACGAGCCCACCGGAAACCTCGATTCCCGCACCGGGCGTGAGGTTCTCGGCCTCCTCGCTGCGGCAGTACATCAGTACGGTCAATCCATCGTGATGGTCACCCACGATCCAGTCGCGGCCAGTTACGCCGATCGCATCGTCTTCCTCGCCGACGGCCGCATCGTCGACGAACTGGGACGCTCGACGCCGGAACAGATCTCGAACTACATGCTGGGAATGGAAGGTGTTCTCCGATGAGCGTGTCCACATCTGCTCGGGCGTCTCGGGAACACGGTGCGAGCATTCTGGTGACGGCGCTCGCGTCGTTCTTCGGCGTCGTGCTGATCCAGGCCACTGCGTTTCTGGTCGACATCTTCGACGACGGCAGCGACAGCACCGGAATCGTGGCGTTGTACTGCGTGGCCCTGGTGTTCATCGGCCTTGCCCTGTATGTCGCGGCTGTCGTCACCTCCAACACGTTCGCGACGATCGTGGCCGGCCGCACCCGCACCATCGCGCTGCTCCGCCTACTGGGTGCCCGGGCTCGCGATCTGCGTCGATCGGTCGCCCGGGAAGGCTTCCTCGTCGGGTTGTTCGGTGGCGCAGTCGGTCTGGTGCTCGGTGTCGGTGTCAGTCACCTGGCCCGCGCCGTCGCGGTCTCGGCCCGTCAGTTGCCGGATGTGCAGTACACGTCCGTACAACCGCTGGTGGTCCTTCCCGTCGTCACCGTGGTTCTGACGACGACGCTGGCGTCGTACGTCGGATCACGGAAAGTTCTGGACGTCACTCCGATTCAGGCGACCGGAGGTGCCGTCGACACCGGAATCGAGACTCCACGGTCGCGGCGGGTACGGACGGTGTTGTCGATCGTGCTCATCGCGGGCGGTGTCGTGCTGCTCGGCCTCGGTGTGCTGATCGGGATGGTCAACCCCGGCGGAGTACTGGTCGCGTTCTTCGGCGGTGTGGCATCGTTCACCGGCATCATGGTGGGTGCGTACCGAATCCTGCCCGGCGTGCTCCGACTCGTCGGAAGGATGGCGGGCCGCGGGCCGGCCGCACGATTGGCGTCCGCCAACGCAATTCGCTATCCGGATCGCAGCACCCGCACTGCAGTGGGCCTGCTCATCGGGGTGACCTTGGTGGTCACCTTCGCAGTCGCGATGTACAGCTATCGATCGATGCTCGCCGACGAGTACGACGAGGAGACCATCGGTCAAGTGCTGACGGTGACCGTCGGAATCATGACCGGCCTCATCGGTTTCTCCGCCGTCATCGCCGCGGTCGGCATGGTGAACAACCTGCTGCTGAGCATTCTGCAACGTACCCGGGAAATCGGTCTGTTGCGCGCACTCGGATTCACCCGCAAGCAGATTCGTTCCATGATCGTCTCGGAGAGCACCCAGATGGTGGTCGCGTCGATGGGCTTCGGGTTGATCCTCGGAATCGGATACGGTTGGGCCGCAGCACAATCGCTGCTGGGTTCGCTGAGCGGCGGCGGCGTGTCTGCTCCGACACTCCCCTGGGCCGTCATCGCAGGCACGGTACTGTGCGGCGGGCTTCTGGCGCTCGGAGCATCGTTGGCACCGGCGCGGCGGGCGAACAAAATCTCGCCGGTACTCGCGTTGGCGGACACCTGATCGGGCACGAGCGCATCGGGTTGGCTACTAGGGCATGGTTGCGCACTACCGACGCCGATCGACGGAATTCCGTCGATCGGCGAACGTAGCGTGCAACCGTGCCCGCTCCGCCGGGCAGTCCTGTGGATAACGTCGTCGAGTTATCCACAATTGCGAGATTGCCACTGTTGCGTGGGCCCGTCAGCCGCAACGGTGTAGCAATGGGGGTCTACACAGTGCAGCAATTGCTCGCACAAGGAATCAGCACGAGCACGATTTCGAGGCGGTCGCGGTCGGGTGAGCTGGTGCGACTGCTACCGAAGGTCTACGCGACGGAGAAGCCGGACTATTTCGGACTGTGCCTCGGGGCCACCCTGTGGAGACCGGACGCCGCACTGAGTCACGAAAGTGCGGCATGGTTATGGGGACTGATCCAATACGAACCGCGTCTGGTCGACGTCACTGTCGGCCCGACCGGCCAGTCGAGGTCGGTGCCCTGGATCCGAGTTCATCGCCGAGTTCTCGGCGACACCACCACGAGACGCGGCATGCGAGTGGTGTCCCTGGAGCAAACGTTCGTCGACGTCGCGACCTGCTTGTCGACGCCCGATCTCGAGAAGTTCTTCGACAACGCCATAGACAATCACGTGCCGTGGCGTCGGGTCGCTGAACTGTGTGACACGGCAAAGGGCATGGACGGGATGGCTGCAGTGCGCAAGCAGCTCCGAACCTGTTGCCCGAGAACCCTGTCCGAGCCGGAGCGGGTGGTGGCGCGGGCATTGAAAGCTCGCCACTTCACAATGGAGATCAATGCGCGCGTAGGTAGGTTCTACGGCGACCTGGTCGACTTTTCCGCACGAGTCATCGTCGAGATCGATGGACGAGAGTTCCATACCGATCCCGCGACGTTCAACAACGATCGTCGACGCCAGAACGAGTTGGTGCTCGACGGATGGTTGGTGCTGCGATACTCGGCGGCCACAGCGCTTGCCGAACTCGATCGCGTCGTGGACGAAATCATCACGGTGGTGCGTCGTCGCCGGAAGTCGATTGCAGCAACGGGACGTCGACTCCCGTGAATACGCGGCATCGACGGGCAGGGCTGCGCACTACCGACGCCGATCGACGGAATCCCGTCGATCGGCGAACATAGTGTGCAGTGGTGCCCGCAATGCCAGCAGTCCGTTCAGACCCTTCCGGCCAGGATCAGAGCGAAGCGCGAATCTGCGTCGGACCACAGATGGAGGACGTCGAAGCCCGCCATCTTCAATTCACCGGCAATGCCGTCCGGCCGGAACTTCGCGGAGATCTCGGTACGTAGATCTTCTCCGGACTCGAAGTGCACGTGCAGGTCGAGATCCTGCAAATACACCTCCTGCGCAGCTGTGGCCCGCAATCGCATCTCGATCCACTCGTGCTCGGCGTTCCACAGTGCCACGTGTTCGAAAGCCTCGGGGTCGAAATTCGCGCCGAGCCGAGAGTTCAGGACCGACAACACGTTTCGGTTGAACTCGGCTGTCACCCCGGCCGCGTCGTCGTACGCGGGAACGAGCACGTCCGGATCGATCACCAAGCCCACCCCGAGCAGCAGAAACTCTCCGGGTTCGAGTGCGTCCGCTACGGCCGCCAGGAATTCCTCGCGTTCCTGCGGGATGAGGTTCCCCAGAGTGCCGCCGAGGAAGGCGATGGTGCGGCCTGTTCCGGAGGGAAGATTGTGCAGGGTGTCGGTGAAATCGCTGACGATGCCGTGCAGTTCCAGCGTCCGGAACTCCTTCGAGATCTGCTCGATAGCACCCTCCAAGGCGGTACTGGACACATCCTGAGGCACATACGTTCTCAGCGAACCGTGTTCGATGCCGGCAGACAACAGCAGCTTGGTCTTCTCCGACGAACCCGAGCCCAGCTCGATCAGCATCGTCGATTCGGTGGCCCGGGCGATGTCGAGTGCATGCTCCTCGATCGGCGCGCGCTCGGTGCGGGTCGGGTAGTACTCCGGCAGCACCGTGATCTGCTCGAACAGCTCACTGCCGACGGCATCGTAGAAATACTTGGGCGAGAGCCACTTCGGGTCGGCCGTCAAGCCCTCCCGCACGTCCTTGCGCAATTCGTCCAGCAGCGTCGTATCGGTCAGATGTACGTCCACCGTGCTCATGACTCTCCTTCATTCTTCCAGGGTCGAAACGGTGACACCGGTCGCTGTCGCGACGACGATGCTGCGGTCGTCGATAGAGATCCATTCGGGATCGTCGTCGACGGGTTCGGAGGCGATCGTGACCGAATCCTCGGTCTGCAGTACCGACAGCGAATGATGCACCGCCGTGGCATACATGGACGTGCCGTCCGAGAGCAGAAAATTCAGGCGCGCCTTGGGCGACCTGGCCAGAACCTCTCGAACCAGCATGCGCAATGCCGACTCGGGATCGTGTGTGCGCAACAGGTTTCGCAGCACGATCCACAATCCGGCGGCGTCGGTAGGGGCCGGCAGCATCAACGCATCGGTCGGCGGAATCTCCGCCCACAGCTCCGCCAACGATTCCGGCCAACCGAACACGACGCCGTTGTGGCTGAATGCCCAGCGCTCGTCGGTGAACGGGGCACAGGCACTGCGTTCGACCGGCATTCCCACGGTGGCCGATCGGACCGCCGCGATCACCGACGTCGACTCCAGTTGCGGCAGAGCATCGTCGACCGCCGGGTCGGTCCAGATGGGCATCGGATTGCGATAGCTGCGCAGGGTGTCGTCGCCGTCCCACCAGGCAACGCCGAACCCGTCGGCGTTGATGGTGCCGCCGCCCCGCATGTCGGTGGGCGCGAACGATTGTGTGCGCAGGGAGTTCTTGCCCCGGGTCAGCAGCGACCCGACCGAGGTGTTTGCTCCGAGGTACCCGAGATGACGGCACATTCAGTGCGACTCGACGTCGCGGGCCAACCGGAACCCACTGAAGATCTGCCGACGAATCGGGTGATCCCAATTTCGGAACGTCCCGCGGCAGGCGACCTCGTCGGTACCGAAAGAGCCGCCGCGCAACACCTTGTAGTCACCGCGCAGGAACACCTCCGAATACTCGGCATACGGGAATGCCTCGAATCCCGGGTACGCCTCGAAATCCGAGGACGTCCACTCCCACACGTCACCGATCAGCTGATGGACCCCGGCCGAGGACACACCCTGCGGATACGCCCCCACATCGGCCGGTTCGAGATGTCGCTGATTCAGATTGGCATGTGCAGCAGTGGGTTCGGCGTCGCCCCAGGGATAGGCCCCGGTGGTGTTCGACGCCGCGTCGTACCGCGCGGCCTTCTCCCATTCCGCTTCCGTCGGTAGCCGCTTGCCTGCCCAGCGCGCGTAGGCGTCGGCCTCGAACCAGCACACGTGCACGACGGGTTGCTGCGGACGCACCGGCCTGCGCACCCCGAAGCTCCGACGCCACCAGGTGCCGTCGGAATCGGACTCCCAGAACTGCGGGGCGGTGAGCTGCGCGTCGACGCGGTGCGCCCACCCCTTCTCCGTCCACAACTCGGGGCGCTCGTAGCCACCGTCGGCGATGAAGTTCATGTACTGCGCGTTGGTGATCGGGGCGCGGTCGATGGCGAAGGTCGGCACGTGCACGGCGTGTGCAGGCCGCTCGTTGTCCAGCGCCCACGGGTCCAGGGAAGTTCCCATCGTGAACGGCCCACCGGCAATGATGGCTTCCCCCGCCACCGGCATCGTGGACGTCGGCGGTGCGGGAGAAGTGAGAACGGCTGGGCCGGAACGTAACTGGTGGGTTGCGAGCATGGTTTCGTCGTGCTGCTGCTCGTGCTGGGCGATCATTCCGAACGCGAACCCGTGCTTCTCGACCGGCCGACCCTCGAACGTGCTGTGCTCCAACACGTCCCAGGCCTTGTCCCGCACGGTATGCACGTAGGCGCGCGCTTCCTCGGGCGTCAGGAGCGGCAGGGACGTTCGCGACGAACGCGAGTGCTTGAACGCGTCGTACAACTCGTCGATGTCCGGCCGCACCGGATCGCGGCCGCCGACATCGCGCACGAGCCAGAGTTCTTCCTGACTGCCGATGTGTGCCAGATCCCAGATCAGCGGGCTCATCAACGGCGAATGCTGAGCCATCAGTTCGGTTTCGTCCACGCACTCGGTGAGCGAGGCACTGCGGGACCGGCTCCGAGTCAGCACGGTCTCGATTCTGGTCCTGAGTTCTTCGGCGCTCACACCGATTCCTTTCGGCTCTGCGATGTCGGCGACACCGCATCGAATTCGTGGGGCGAAATACCGGCGCGACATCTCCGAGATGCCGCACGCAGCTGCTGGGAGAACTCTCCTCCCGCGGATGATGCGAGATCGAGCACGTCGCTTGCGGCCCTGCGCAACTCGCCATCGGCCAGACCTGCCCGGGCCGCACCGAGCCACCGACCGGCTGTGCCTGCGCCGAGTTCGGTGGCATGGGAAACCAGATCGGGAGTGGACAGCAGCGCCTCGAACGCGGCGGCCGGTATCACCCATTGCCCGTCGGGTTGCGCGTCGAGGTAACGGATTTCGAGGTGCCCGCAGGCTCGGACATGCGGGAACAGCGTCGTCAGGTGGTAGTCGAGATCGGCGTAGGTTGCCGGGCGACCGACAACGCTCGGATCGTCGAGCCACTGCGCAAAAGTGATGCCGGACGGCGCTTCCCAGTTCTGGGTGGTTCCCCGAATACAGAGGAGCGGAACGTCGAGTGCCCACCGCGCGTAATCGGCGATCGGATCGCCCGTGTTCGGTACCGTGGTCCGACTGGAATCGAGTTCGAGCCAGGTGCGCATTCGCTGCGATGCCCACGCACCCGCCGGTGCCCCGGCGAGTTCGGGAGAGCGCGCGAACGCAGCGACGAAGGCCGGGCCGATGGCGTGCAGCATCTGCCATCGCGAAGTGACCTCGGCCCGATCACGTCCGGCGTCCACACTGACCTGGGTAGCGGCGGTGTTGCACATCATCAGCTTGCCGAAAGGACCGATAGTGGTGAAGCGGTTCTCCATCGCGCAATAGCGCGGTAGGACCAGTAGTCGTTCGGGATCTCGCAGGGCGTCGGCGGGAACTGCGCTGATGGAGATGCCGTCGCGACCGAGCATGTCGTGCAACAGTCGAGCGTCGGCGTCGAGCAGCGGTTCGAGCTGGGAAACGGAAATAGAAGGCGAACTGGACAATTCGACTTGGCCGCCCGGTTCGACGGTGACGATACTTCCGCCCGGCAACGTCAGGGCGGGTGACTCGGGAGCGATACTGCGCGGGGAGTGATCACCGAGCGCAGCGGCCAAAGCTGACAGGGAGGGCCGCGAACCGTCGTCGAGGGCGGTGAGCCATTCGAGTTCGGCACCGATGAGCGACGGTGGCCCCAGCTTGAAACACACCTTCGACACGTATGCCTCGATGGCTGGGCGCGTGCTCAGCTCGAGGGACTTCTCGTTGGAGGACACATTTCCTTCTTTCCCACTCACCGCGATCCGACTACGCAATGTACCCAGCTGCCAGGATCGAAAACGCCGAGATCCCGCGTCGTATCGAGGCTACCGATTGTGGAACCCTGATGCCCGAGAGTTCGCTACCGGAAGGACTATCGATGCTCGATCACGACCGCATTCGCCGCGACACCCCTGGTGCGTCGGGCCGGGTATTTCTCGACAGCGCCGGCTCCTCGCTGCCGCCCACCGTCGTCGTCGACACCGCGATCGCCCATCTGCGCCGCGAGGCGGAGATCGGCGGGTACCGGGCCGCGAGCGAACGCCTCGACGATCTCGCGGCGGTCAAGACGTCGATCGGAACCCTGATCGGGGCACCGGCGTCGACCATCGCTCTGAGCGATTCCGCCACCCGCGCGTGGACCGACTTCTTCTACTCGGTGCTGTTGTCGGCCGGGGATCGAATCCTGCTGTGCGAGGCCGAGTACGCCAGCAACGCCATTTCCGCGCTGCACCGCGCCGAGGTCTCCGGGGCCACCGTCGAGGTGATTCCGAGCGACGCGTCGGGGTGCATCGACGTGGACGCCCTCGAACAGATGCTCGACGACCGAGTCCGGGTGGTGTCGGTCGTGCACGCGCCCACCAACGGAGGCTTGATCAACCCGGCCCGCGCGGTGGCCGATCTCGCCCATCGACACGGTGCCCTCGTTCTGCTCGACGCGTGTCAGTCCATCGGCCAGCTGCGGGTTGACGTGGACGAACTCGGCGTCGATGCGCTGTCGGCCACCGGTCGCAAGTGGCTACGCGGGCCCCGAGGTACCGGGTTCCTCTACCTGCGTCCGGAATTGGCCGCGAGCTTGCATCCACCGGCTCTCGATCTGCACAGCGCGCAGTGGGAGGACTCGTCCACCTACCGAATGGCCGACGACGCAACACGTTTCGAGTTCTGGGAATGCGACGTCGCAGCCCGGCTCGCACTCGGCGCGGCCGTCGACTATCTACTCGAACTGGGCATCGACGACGTCGCGGACGCCATCTCCGAGCGCGCCGAGTACCTACGTACCGGCATGCGACGCATTCCCGGGGTCACCGTCCACGATCTCGGTGACCGCAAGAGCGGCATCGTCTCGTTCACCGTGGACGGTGAGGAGCCGGTGGCCGTCCGCGACCGACTTGCCGACCGAAACGTGACGGTCACGGTGAGCCATCGCGGTTCCACTCGACTGGACATGACGGGCCGGGGACTCGACGCCGTCGTCCGTGCATCCCCGCACTACTTCGTCACCTTCGCCGAGTTGGACACGATGCTCGCTGCGCTCGCCGGCGCGTGAGCGGGCTCTACGGTCCGGATGTGCGCTGAGGTAGGCGGCGACCCCGATCCCCGAGACTGCGAGGCCCGCGATACCGAACCACGTGACCGCGTCGCCGAACATCACGAAAGCCCAGAGCATCGTCGTCGGCGGTGTCAGGTAGAGCAGCACACTGGCACGAGTCGGTCCACTGCGGCGCACGACGAACAGGTACGCGCCGTATGCGCCGAAGGTCGACAGCACCACCGTCCACGCCACCGCAGCCCAGAAACCCGTCGTCATCGGCGGTACCGCGTCACCGGCAAGTGCACTCCACGTCATGAAACCGACTGCACTGATGCCACATTGGATGGCCATGGCCAGCGCGATGGGTTCTTTCGGATCCAGTAGCCGTTGCCCGATCGTCCCGGCCGACAGCGCCAGCATGCCCGCGGCAGGAAGCAGGTAGACGGGCCAGGCGAGATCGGCACCGGACAGGTCACCGACGACGACGAGCGTCACTCCGGCGATACCGACGACGAGGCCGAGAATTCCTCTCGATCCGACGCGTTCGCCGAATATCCTGCTCGAGGCCAGCGCGACCACCAGCGGCTGCAATGCAGCGATCAGGGCGGCGACGCCCGGAGGGACGCCCATGCCGATGCCGGTGATGGTGGCACCGAGGTAGAGGAACTGGCAGAAGAGGCCGAGGACTGCGTGGATACGCAGCGCGTGCCACGTCGGGGTGAGTCGTCGCCATCGGCACCACGCGACGAGGAGCACGACTGCCACCAGGTATCTCCATGCCAGCAGCGTGTGGGCCGGAGCTTCGGCGGTGCCGAATTCTGCTCCGATGAAGCCGGAACTCCACAGAATCACCAGAGCTGTACCGGCGAGAACGTCGATGCGTGAGGTCATGGAAGCGATGTAAACATACAGGTCTGTATACTCGCAGTGAACCCCACTCCGACCAGCGCTTTCGAAAGGTCGCCATGCACGACAAGCCACTGACCCCGGCAGCGGAACGAATCCTCGCCGTCGCGAGCGAGCTCTTCTACGACCGCGGAATCCGCGCCGTCGGCGTCGACCTGATCGCCGAGGAAGCCGGCACGACCAAGAAGACCCTGTACGACCGCTTCGGCTCCAAGGACGGCCTGGTGCAGCGCTACCTGAAGCGTCGATACGACCTCTGGTGTGCGCACGTGACGCAGTACGTCGACTCCCTCGACCAGGGTGAGCAGCGTGTACTCGGGGTCTACGACGCACTCGACCTGTGGATGCGCGACAACCATCGCGGCTGCGGATTCGTCAACGCATTCGCCGAGTTCGGCGGCACCGACAGCCCGGTGTTGGCCATCATCGAGTCGGAGAAGGCGTGGACGCGATCGCTGTTCGCACGCCTGGCCACCGATGCCGGATACCCCGATTCAGACGAACTCGGGACTCGATTGTCACTGCTGCACGAAGGTGCGGTGGTCATGGGAACCGCAGGCGGTCGGGACGACGCCGTCGCCGTCGCCCGGTCGGTGGCCGCCGAGTTGCTCGCTGCGCTCGCACGTGAGCGGAAGTTCGTAGCAGGGGTCGAACTTCCGCGCACGTGACCTGGTCGTGTATTGTCTTCCAGGTTGTCTCGGCGAGGGTAGATCCGGCTCATGAGGATCCACCGTTATCGACGCGGCTCGGCCCCGTTGGCCGCGCTCGTTCGTGTCCGCCCCGACGAGTTTGACAGCCCGACGAAGTACGCCGCACGAACCACAGATCACAGTTATCAGGAGCATGTAGCACCATGGCATCGAAGGTAAACAACCTCACCGCACAGGTCCGCACCGAATTCGGCAAGGGTGCCGCACGCCGCGCTCGTCGCGACGGCCTCGTTCCCGCCGTTCTGTACGGACACGCAACCGACCCCCAGCACCTGGCACTCGACGCCCGCGCATTCGCTGCCGTGCTGCGTAACGACGGCACCAACGCTGTGCTCACCCTCGACATCGCCGGCAAGTCGCAGCTGGCACTGACCAAGTCGATCGTCGTGCACCCGATCCGTCGCAGCATCGAGCACGCCGACCTCCTCGTCCTGAACAAGGGCGAGCGCGTCACCGTCGAGGTCAACATCATCGTCGAGGGCGACGCCGCACCGGGCACCCTCGTCACCACCGACTCGACCGCCGTCGAGATCGAGGCCGACGCGCTCGAGATCCCGGAGAACTTCGTCGTCTCCGTCGAGGGTGCCGAGATCGGCACGCAGATCACCGCAGCAGACCTGGATCTGCCGTCCGACGTCACCCTCATCTCCGACGGCGAGACCCTCCTGGTCAACGTCGTCGAGGCACCGTCCGAGGAAGACCTCGAGGCCGACGGCGAAGGCACCGAGCCGATCTCCGAGACCGGCGAGGCCGAGACTCAGGAAGAAGCAGCTTCCGAGGACGAAGACAGCTCCGACGAGAGCTGATTCTCTCCCCTGCATCTCGAGCGGCGCGCTGTTCTCCTTCGGGAGACGGCGCGCCGTTCGTTTCGAACCATCGATGGAAGAATGACGCCCGTGAGCACCGAAAACGGCCCCGCCCTGATAGTCGGGCTCGGCAACCCCGGTCCGCAGTACGACAAGACTCGGCACAACGTGGGCTTCATGGTCGCCGACGCACTCGCCGGGCGCGTCGGCTCGTCGTTCACGTCGCACAAGAAGTCCAATTCCGACATCGTGCAGGCCCGGCTCGACGGCCGTTCGGTCGTCGTCGCGAAGCCGCGAACGTTCATGAACCTCTCGGGCCAGCCGGTGGCGGCACTGGCTCGGTTCTTCTCCGTCGACCCCGCGAACATCGTGGTCGTGCACGACGAACTGGACATCGACTTCGGCGCACTGCGACTCAAGCTCGGCGGCGGTGAGGGCGGGCACAACGGTCTGCGCTCGATTTCTCAGCACCTCGGCACCAAGGACTACCTGCGGGTCCGCGTGGGCGTCGGACGGCCGCCGGGACGGATGGACCCGGCGTCGTTCGTGCTCAAGCCCTTCTCGACGCCCGAACGCAAGGACCTCGGCGTCGTGATCGAAGAAGCCGCCGACGCCGCCGAGCTACTGCTGAAGGTCGGTCTCGAGGCCGCCCAGAATCGGGTACACCCGCGCTGATCAGTTCAGCAGCGACACCGAATTGGCCCGTCGCAGTTTGCCGCTCGACGTCTTCGGGATGCTGCCCGGTCCGAGGACTGCCACCGTGCGGGGGCGCACTCCTACCTCCGAATGCACCGCGTGGATCACTTCACGCTCGATCCGCTTGACCTCGTCGGGGTTGTCGATATCGTTCGTTTCGACTGCAACAGCGAAGCTTTCGCGCTTGTCGCCGGCGTCGAGGCGGATCGCGACGGCGTTACCGGGCCGAACTCCCGCGACGGTGCCCGCCGCTCGCTCGATATCGGTGGGATAGATGTTGCGGCCGCCCATGATGATGACGTCCTTGACCCGGCCGCAGACGACGACCAGTTCGTCCTCGGTGATGTAGCCGACGTCGCCGGTATCGAGCCAGCCGTCGGCGTCCTGTGTCGGCACGGGGCCGTCGACGGTGATGTATCCGGGCGTGACGGCCTTGCCGCGGACCTCGATGATGCCGACACCGCGCGCGGTGAGCACCTGCCCTTCCTTGTCCACGACGCGGCCCTCGAGACCGGGAACGAACTTTCCGAGAGTCGCCAGGGATCGGGTGTTGCCGCGGGTGGACGGGACTGCGCGGCCGAGCGTTTCGAGTAGATCCGCGTCGACGACGTCGATCACCTGCCCTTGGCCGGGGTCCGGAATCGACACGGCGAGAGTCGTTTCCGCCATTCCGTACACGGGCGCGAGGGCCGCGGGATCGAGCTTGTACGGCGCACCCGCTTCTGCCAACGCGATCATCGTGTCGGGGTCGACGGGTTCGGCACCGTTCCACGCGTAACGCAGCGTGGACAGATCCAGATCCAGATCGTCCTCCGCCTGACGCAGCCGACGCGCCAACAGTGAATACGCGAAATTGGGTGCAGCAGTGACTGTTCCGCGGTACTTGTCGATGAGCTTGGCCCACAACAGCGGCGAGCGCAGGAAGTCCAACGGCGTGATGCTCACGACCTCGGCACCCACCTGCATCGGCACCGACAGAAAGCCCACCATGCCCATGTCGTGGAAGAGCGGCAACCAACTGACCATGACGTCGGAATTGACGTCGAACTCGATGCGATCGATCATCGCGTACGCATTGACATAGAAGTTCTCGTGCGTGATGCGCACGGCCTTGGGCGACCCGGTGGAGCCGGACGTGAGCTGTTGCAGCGCGATGTCGGTCTCGGCCGTCGGCACCGGATCGATGTCGCGACCGGACTTCATGTCGTCGATCTTCAGCACAGTGATTCCGCGCTCGACGAGCACCGGTGCGGCGATGTCGAACGGAGCTCCCAGAATCACCGCCTTCGCGTCGATCATCCGGACGACGGTTTCGGTGTCCTCGCCCCAGACGGCCAGATCTGTCCGCGGGGTGGGCTGATGCAACATCGTCACCGACGCTCCGCGCATCCACGTGGCCTGGCAGGCAGGTGCGATGTCGACGGGCTGGCCGGCGAGAATACCGATCGCGTCGCCGTGTTCGACCCCCGCGTCGGCCAGTGCGCCCGCCATCCGCCGCGCCTGCTCGTGGATCTCACCCCACGACTGGCGCAACGCCGCCTCGGGCTCGCCGGTGACCAAACCACGTTTGCTGCTGCTTGCGGTCTCGAACATCTCGTCGGTGAACTTGCTCAACGCGTCATCTCCTCGTTCGACGGTCCTTCCGCGTCCCTCA
Source organism: Rhodococcus sp. NPDC077669 (assembly GCF_040686915.1). Taxonomy (NCBI): domain Bacteria; kingdom Bacillati; phylum Actinomycetota; class Actinomycetes; order Mycobacteriales; family Nocardiaceae; genus Rhodococcus; species Rhodococcus sp. NPDC077669. The sequence continues at coordinate 127,381 of NZ_JBFBMD010000009.1, forward strand.
CCCTAAGCAATCCCGCGATGACCGGTGACCGTTACCGGCCGCGTATCCTTGACCTTTGCCGTTGCCGTGACTACGAGATAGAGGCCTTCGTGAGTACCCCGCCCAGTTCCCCCGACGTCGATGCAGCACTCGACGGGTCAGGACCGAACTCCGGCCCCGCTCGACACTCGGCCAGGGAACTCGATTTCGAGGTGGCGAGGCGTCGAACATTCGCGGTGATCTCACACCCCGATGCCGGTAAGTCGACGCTCACCGAGGCCCTCGCCCTGCACGCGCGCGTCATCTCCGAGGCCGGTGCCATTCACGGCAAGGCCGGCCGTCGCTCCACCGTCTCGGACTGGATGGAGATGGAGAAGGCGCGCGGCATTTCGGTGAGTTCGACTGCGCTGCAGTTCAATTACCAGACCTCCCCCGACGCCGAGGTCACCAACGTGATCAACCTCGTCGACACCCCCGGGCACGCCGATTTCTCCGAGGACACCTACCGCGTCCTGACGGCGGTCGACGCGGCCGTCATGCTCATCGACGCCGCGAAGGGCCTCGAGCCGCAGACCCTCAAGCTGTTCCAGGTGTGCCGCCAGTTCGGCATCCCGGTCATCACCGTCATCAACAAGTGGGACCGCCCGGGTCAGTCCCCGCTCGAACTGCTCGACGAGATCGAGTCACGCATCGGCCTGACGCCGACGCCTCTGTATTGGCCCGTCGGCATCGCTGGTGACTTCCGTGGCCTGCTCGATGTGCAGGACGGCAGTTACATCCGCTTCACCCGAACTGCGGGTGGTGCCACGATCGCGCCAGAAGAATTCATGACGGCCGAGGCCGCCGCGCAGCGCGAGGGCGTCGACTGGGACACCGCCGTCGAGGAGAGCGATCTGCTGATCTCGAGCGGCCAGCAACACGACCAGGAGATGTTCCTCGCCGGCCAGACGTCACCGGTGATCTTCGGATCGGCGATGCTGAACTTCGGCGTGCGCCAGATCCTCGACACCCTGGTGGCGCTGGCCCCCGCACCCGGCCCCCGGGCCGACGTCTCCGACGGGGTGCGCGCGGTGACCGATCCCTTCAGCGCCGTCGTGTTCAAGGTGCAGGCCGGCATGGACACCGCACACCGAGACCGCCTGGCCTTCATGCGCGTGGTCTCGGGTGTGTTCGAGCGCGGCATGGTCGTCACGCACGCACAGACCAAGAAGCCGTTCACCACCAAGTACGCGCTCACCGTCTTCGGCCGTGACCGGACGACGGTCGAGAACGCCTACCCCGGCGACATCGTCGGTCTGGTCAACGCCACCGCGCTCGCGCCCGGCCACACGTTGTACACCGACAAGAAGGTCGAGTTCCCACCGATCCCGTCGTTCGCACCCGAGCACTTCTCGGCACTGCGCGTCGACAGCGCCGACAAGTACAAGAAGTTCCGCCGAGCCGTCGAACAACTCGACTCCGAGGGCGTGGTTCAGGTGCTGCGCAACGACATTCGCGGCGACGCCTCCCCGGTTCTCGCGGCCGTCGGCCCGATGCAGTTCGAGGTGGTCACCGCACGAATGAAGACCGAATTCGGCGTCGACGCTCGGATGGAACCGTTGGGTTACTCGCTTGCTCGGCGCACCGACGCGGCGTCGGCCGTCGAATTGGGCCGCCAGCGCGGCGTCGAGGTCTTCACCCGGACCGACGGTGCCCTGCTGGCTCTCGTCAGCGACAAGTGGCGACTGCAGTACATCCAGAAGGAGATGCCCGAGCTCACCCTCGAGCCCCTCGTCGCCGCAGGCGATCAGTAACCTGTCGCGGTGCTGACAGATCTGCTCGACGCCGAATTCAGCGTGCTGGGCCACCCGGTGCTGTGGCGCGAGGTGATCGGGAACGGCTTCGGACTGCTCTCCGCGGTCGGCGGGATGCGTCGAGTCGTGTGGGCGTGGCCGGTGGGAATCATCGGAAATGCGCTGCTGTTCACCGTCTTCATGGGCGGGGTGTTCCACACTCCGCAGGCGTTGGATCTGTACGGACAAGCCGGACGGCAGCTGATGTTCATTGCCGTCAGCGCTTACGGGCTGGCCCGGTGGATGCGCGGCTCGAGGAACTCGGGGGCCGCCGTCGTTCCGCGCTGGGGCACTGCCCGTGAGCGACTGGTGATGATCACTGTCGCAGTCGTCGGAACGATCGTGTTCGCGCAGCTGTTCGGGTACCTCGGTTCGTTCGGCAAGTGGGCCGATGCGTGGATCTTCACCGGTTCGATGCTGGCGACGTTCGGCATGGCCCGCGGGCTCACCGAATTCTGGCTCATTTGGATCGCGGTGGACATCGTGGGCGTCCCGCTGCTGGTGATCGCCGGTTTCTACCCGTCCGCTGTCCTCTACTTGGTATACGCCGGGTTTGTGACCTGGGGTTTCGTGGTGTGGTTCAGGATTCAGAACAAGCCTTTGGACCAAAAAATGGCGATCTAAACAATCGTGATGCTACTCTCAGGCGGTCCGAACAAACTTCGAGTACGTTTTGGCGTGCTCGACGCCGAGTTGGGCGTCATGTGAGTTCTCCGATCATGGCGTCTCGGCGCGGAACCACCCGAGAATCACGATGAAGTGGAAAACGACATGACTAAGGGAACGAACTACCCATTGGCCGGGATCAAGGTCGGTGGCGCTCCCGCGCATCGTTTGGCGACGCCGCCGAACTCCGATTCCACTCCGTCCAACGGTGCCCGCGCCGACAGTTCGGTAGCTGCACCCGCCGAGAAGGCGGCCGAAACCACCACCGATTTCCCGGCGGCAGTGGTCACGTCCACCGACACGGCATCCGCTCCACAGCCCGCAGCATCAGAGAAGCCCGCCACGGAATCGAACGAGGTTGAAGTGACCACCAGCGATCAGATCTCAGAACACGGCCTGCCCACCAACGGCCGTTCCACCGCTCACGCCTCCAGCGGCAGCACGTCGCCGTCTCTCGGCCGCGGCCAGGCACCCGACCGTCGTACCGCCATGGGCGTCGCCTCGGTTCGTATTGCGGGTCGGCTGACCCAGAACGAACTCGGCAGCCGCACCGGCGACATCCGCACCCCCGACACCTCCGTCGGCCCCGACGAGCTGCTTCAGCTCCTCGGCGAATACCTCGTCTCCGGCGGTCTGCAGAACCCGGAGATCCACGTGCGTTCCAACGGCCAGACCATCGTGCTGGACCTGCAGAACCCCGCCAAGGGTTACCGCTGACCCACTGACGGTCACAGCAGCCGCTGGAAGGCCTCTGGTCGCACCATCTCGAGCACCAGAGGCTTCCACTGCGGCGCGCGGTCCTTGTCGACCAGCACTGCGCGCACCCCCTCGGCGAAGTCCGGTTCTGTGATGATCCATGTCGCCAGCCGCAACTCGCGATCGAGGCACTCCCGCAACGTACTGTCCGCAGCCCGCTCGATCAGGGCATCGGTGGCCATCAAGGACGTCGGCGACAGCGTTGCCAACTGAGTCTTGGTCGTGCGAGACCACGCGGTATCGCACTCCAAAGCATCGATGATGTCGACGAGCGACGTCTTCTCGAACACCGTGGCCACCGCCTTCGCGTCGAACGACAATTCCGTCGTCGGCGGCGGGGTCGTGTGTCGCTCGAGCGCTGCACCGAGATCGGTGCCGCCGAGAATGTCGTCCTTCAGCGCCTGGACGGATTCGCTGGGACAAAAGTGTGTCGCCAATCGCAGTGTCACAGCGTCGGATCCGGTGATCCGGGTGCCTGTCAGCGCCAAGTAGCGTCCGATGTGATCGGGCAACCGGGACAGAAAGTAGCTCGAGCCCACATCGGGAACGAATCCGATCGCCGTCTCCGGCATCGCCAGAAGAGCGTTCTCGGTCACGATCCGCACGCTGCCGTGCACCGAGATTCCGAGCCCTCCCCCGAACGCCGCGGCCTCGATGACCGCCACATACGGCTTGGGGTACGTCGCAATGATCTCGTCGAGGTCGTACTCGGCAGAGAAGTAGCGCGGCCCGGCTTCTCGGTCGCCGTCGATCACGGCCTGCCTGATGGCCTTGATGTCTCCGCCGGCGCAGAACGCGCGCGGTGAACTGCTCGTCACCAGAACCGAACCGACGGTGTCGTCGTCCCGCCACGCATCGAGTGCCGCACGAATGCCGTGGATCATGGCCTCGTTCAACGAGTTCAGGGCCTCCGGCCGGTTCAGGACGATATGCCCGACACCACCGACAACCTCGGCTTCGACTACGGCCACTGCGGACTCCCTTTCACCTGCTTCGATCGACGCGTAACAGTAGCGCTATTCGCGTGATTCGATCGAGCGCGGCCGCGCGTCGGACGGTATGTCGGCGGGACGGCACTCGCGCTCCTCCGCGGTGAACCACCCGCGATACAGGAACAACTGGCCGAGCACCGGGCTCTTGACTTCGATCTCGATGCGGTGCCGTTCCTCAGCCGCGTCCCACCATTCCCGGCCGATCGTGACCGCAGAGGCCACCTTCGGCAACTTCGGCGCAATGAGACCGAGCAGAAACCGCGGCACCTCGCTCTCGAGCACCAACCCACCGTCGGAGTCGACCGCACACGTGGTGTGCACCACCATGTCCGACGAGAACCCCAGGTAGTCGAGCGCATATGCGTCGGATTCTGCCGACGACACCATCACCGAATTCATCCCCTGCGGACGCGCGGCGAACGCGAAGCGACGCACGAAAGACATTGTCTCGCGGCCCAATTCGTCGACGTACGCATAGTTGGCGATGGTGAAGGGCACATCCTTGCCCACGCCAGCAGGAAACAGGCCTCGCTTACGACCGGCCCACAGCAGCGGCGGAGGAACGAGACGCGAATGAGTCATCTCCTCCATCACACCGACCCCGAACTGAGCCCGATGATCCGAGGACTGCAAACCGAAACGCCATTGGACCTTGGGATGCAGACGAGCGAAATCCGAACCCATCACTTCTGCGACGACCGATGCCATGACCACAGTATGCGCTGCGCGCATGTGCATGAAACTTCGTAGCAGGTTACGAGTTACCACTCACATGGGCGAAGCCCTCTACTCCAGTTCGGCGGCCAATTCCATCCAGCGTTCCTCGGCGACGTCCTTGTCGGCGAGGACCTGCTTGAGTTCGGTGTCGAGGGCCACGAGCTTGTCCGGCGCAGCGGCAGCCTCGGCGAGTTCGGCGTGCAGTTCGGTCTCCCGCTTGGACAGGCGAATGACGAGCTTCTCGAGCTTGCTGAGTTCCTTACGGGCAGCCCGCTCCGAAGCCGCATCACGGGTTGCCTTCCGCGGCACCCCGCCGGTGGTCAACGAGTCGGGCGTCGCGTCGGCGGCGAGGACGGCCCGCCGGCGCAGGTAATCCTCGATGCCGCCGGGCAGGTTGGTGAGCTTGCCGTCACCGAACAGGGCCCACGTCGAGTCACAGATGCGCTCGATCAGGTACCGGTCGTGACTGATGACGACGAGCGTGCCCGCCCAGCCGTCCAGGATGTCCTCGAGCTGCTGCAGGGTGTCGATGTCCAGGTCGTTGGTCGGCTCGTCGAGCAACAGCACGTTCGGCTCGGCCATCAGGACTCGCGTCAACTGCAGGCGGCGGCGTTCGCCACCGGACAGGTCACCGACCGGCGTGCGCTGGCGAGCTGGGGTGAAGCCCAGCCTTTCCGCGAGCTGCCCGGCGGAAATCTCCTTGTCGCCCAACGTGATCCGCTCGGCCACCTCCTTGACCGCGTCGAGGACACGCAGCTTCTTGGGTAGGTCGTCCAATTCCTGCTTCAGCCACCCGATCTTGACGGTCTGGCCCTGGATGCGCTTGCCCGAAGCGGGCTGCAGTTCACCGGCGAGCGTACGCAGCATCGTCGTCTTACCCGAGCCGTTGACGCCGACGAGACCGACGCGCTCGCCGGGAGCCAGACGCCACGTGAAGTCCTTGACCAGCTCACGGCCGTCGGGAGTTTCCAGGCGCGCGTCCTCGAGTTCGATGACGACCTTGCCCAGACGGCGCTGTGCAAAGGAGGACAGCGCGACGGAGTCACGAGGCGGCGGTACGTCGGCAATCAATGCCTCGGCGGCCTCGATGCGGTATTTGGGCTTGGACGTTCGCGCGGGAGCACCGCGGCGCAGCCATGCGAGTTCCTTGCGGGCGAGGTTGCGACGCCGCTCCTCGGATGCGTCGGCCTGACGGGAGCGCTCTGCACGCGCGAAAACCCAATCGTTGTAGCCACCCTCGTAGGTTTCGATGCCACCCCCGACGACCTCCCACGTCTGATTGGCGACGGTGTCGAGGAACCACCGATCGTGCGTGACGACCAGTAGCGCGCTCCGACGGCTCACCAGGTGTGCGGCCAGCCACTGCACGCCCTCGACGTCGAGGTGGTTGGTGGGCTCGTCGAGCACCAACAGATCCAGATCCTGAACGAGGGCTGCTGCCAACGCGACTCGTCGGCGCTCGCCACCGGAGAGGTTGTCGATCGGCGCGTCCAGTCCGGAGCTGCCGGCCGGACCCAGATCGGCAATACCGATGCCGGTCAGGATGTTTCGTACCCGCGAATCGCCGGCCCACTCGTGCTCGGCCATCCCGAGCGGATCGAGTACCACCTGACCGACCGTCGACCCGGGCGGCAACACACCACGCTGAGTGACGACGGCCATCCGCAGTCCGTTGACGCGGCTGACGCGTCCCGAATCGGGGGGTTCGATGCCGGCGAGAACCTCGAGGGTGGTGGTCTTGCCACCGCCGTTGAGGCCGACCATGCCGATGCGTTCGCCCTCCTGCACACCGAGGGAGACGCCGTCGAGCAGAGGCTTGACGCCGAAGGACTTACTGACGTTTTCGAGATTGACGAGATTGACCATCAGGAAAAACCATTCGATTCACTAGTGACCACACGAGCACCGGGAACCGGTCCACTCGCAACACGGACGGTGCGGCACACGCCTGCACCGGACAATTCAGCGCTCACCGACACCGCCGCATCGGCGTCGGCGCACAGGAACGCACACGTGGGGCCCGAGCCGGACACGATGCCCGCCAACGCACCCGCAGTGACACCCGCTCTCAGTGTGCGACGCAACTGCGGCATCAGCGAGACCGCAGCGGCCTGCAGATCGTTGCCCAACAGCGGGGCGAGGGCCCGCGCATCACCCGACGCGAGGGCATGCATCAGATCCTCGGTTCCGCCGAGCCTGGGCGGATCGCCCTTGGCCCGCAACTGATCGAGCTCGCCGTACACGGCAGGGGTCTGCAGACCACCCTTCGCCAACGCCAGAACCCAATGAAAGTTGTTACGCGAGAGCACCGGAAGCAACTTCTCACCGCGGCCGGTGCCGACGGCAGTACCGCCGTGCAACGAGAACGGCACATCGCTACCGAGCTCGGCCGCCACCTCGTCGAGCTCGTCACGCGAGAGCTCCAGATGCCACATCGCGTTGAGCGCAACCAACGTCGCGGCAGCATCCGCACTACCGCCCGCCATGCCACCGGCCACCGGAATGCCCTTGTCGATGGTGATCTCCACCGACGGCTCGCGCCCGACCCGACGGCCCAACAGCTCGGCGGCCTTCCAGACCAGGTTCCGCGAATCCGTCGGAACGACCTTCGCGTCGTCGCCGCGCACCCGAACCGACAACGCCTTCGCCGGAACGACCGACAACTCGTCGGAGAGAGACAGCGCCTGGAACACCGTCGTCAACTCGTGAAAGCCGTCGGGACGCAGGTCACCGACCGAAAGATGCAGATTCACCTTCGACGGGGCCCGAACGACAACGGGCGTGGGAACGACAGACAGCACGTTTAACCACAGTAGTGGAGAAACATGGGCCGGGTTCACCATCAGACGGCCCACCTGGGGGTACTCAATGTCACGTTCGGTGGACTTTTCGGGGGTCAATGTCACGTTGAGTGGACTTCGGTGGCGGCAAGAGAGCGCAAAGAGGACCGAAGGTGTCCGCATTCGGTGGCATTGTGTGGATATGAAGGAAACCTCGGCCCGGCTGTTGCGGCTGTTGTCGCTTCTGCAGACCCGGCGCGATTGGGCGGGTGCAGAGCTGGCGGAACGGCTCGACGTGACGCCTCGCACGCTGCGGCGCGATGTCGACAAGTTGCGCGATATCGGTTATCCGGTCAATGCGACGCCGGGTGTCGGCGGCGGCTATCAGTTGGGGCCGGGTGCCGAGATGCCCCCGCTATTGCTCGACGACGACGAGGCGTTGGCGGTGGCGTTCGGTTTGCAGTCGGCGGCCGGTGGGTCGGTGGCAGGGATCGGCGAGGCGTCGTTGCGTGCGTTGACGAAGCTGCGGCAGGTGATGCCGTCGCGCATCCGGCATCGGCTCGATGCCCTCCGTATCGACGTGGTGGAGCACACCCCGCGGTCTGCGGTGGATGCGGCGGTGTTGTCGACGGTGGCTGCGGTGTGTCACGGTCACGAGCGACTGCGATTCGACTACCGCAAGCACGACGGTTCCGAGTCTCGGCGCGAGGTGGAGCCCTACAGCTTGGTTCGGGCGGGAGCGCGGTGGTATCTGCTGGGTTGGGATGTGCTGCGCCAGGATTGGCGATCGTATCGAGTGGATCGCCTGATTCCGAAGATCCCGACGGGTCCTCGGTTCACCCCGCGAGAGTTGCCTGCAGGCGGGGCGGCGGCGTTCGTCTCGAAGGGAATCGACCGCGCGTTCACCCAGGTTCGGGCGCGCATTCGCTTGCATGCGCCGATCGAGACGATCGCCCCGATGGTCGACGAGCACTGGGGCACTCTCGAATCCATCGACGACACCTCGTGTGCGGTGGTGCTCTCGGGAGACTCACTGCCGTCGATCGCCCGCTGGCTCGCGGCCTTCGACACCGACTTCACCGTGCTCGACCCGCCGGAGCTGAAAGAGGAATGCCGCGTGGTCGCCGCGCGTCACGCGGCCCTCGAACGGAGATACCTCGCCGCGGTTCACCCTCCGGTAACCGACGCGTGAGTCAATGGGTCCATGACGACCCCACTCGGTTTCGACCCGACCTTCCTGGCCGACATCGACGTTCCGCTGCCGGGTCGAGCAGGCCTGGTGGTTCTTCCGTACACGCATTTCTCGGTGTCCATGGATCCTGCCCGACGCCTCGCCGCGGTCACCGGCGTGAACATCGACGGCTCGAGCCTGAAAGACGTGGAGCGAGGCGATGATTGGCGTCTGGACGAGCGGCTCCCGGCAGCGCAGCAGGCGGGGAACGAGTTGTACTCGAACAACGACCTCGACCGTGGGCATCTCGTTCGCCGACGAGATCCGGTGTGGGACGAGCTGTCGGTCGCGACGCGCGCCAATGCGGATACCTTCCACTACACGGTGTGCGCTCCGCAGACGGCCACTCTGAACCAATCGAAAACTCTGTGGCTGGGGCTCGAGGATTACGTACTGGGCCATGCCGAGCAGTACGGGCAACGACTCTCGGTGTTCAGTGGCTGCATCTTCGCCGACGACGATCCGATCTACCGAGGCATTGCCATACCGCGTCGCTTCTTCAAGATTGCCGCGTGGTCCCAGGGTTCGGCACCGGCGTGCACCGGATACGTGCTCGATCAGTCGCCGTCACTCGACCCGATTCTCGACAAGCCGCTTCGGGTCGAGACCGATCCCCCACCGCTCGGCCCGTACCGCACGTATCAGGTTCCGGTAGCAGACATCGCGTCGGCGACCGGCTTGGAGCTGGGAAGTCTCACCGAGGCCGACCGGTACGCACCTGTCGCAGCGGCACGCGCCGAGGCGTCGAAGTGGACCGAACTGACGCGACTGTCGGACATTCACCTGTAAGGACGAGACGTCAGGCCTCGGTAGCCGCCAGGCGAACGAACGCTGCCGCGTCGATCGTTTCGCCGCGGGCAGTGGGATCGATTCCGGCCTCGCGAAGTCTGCGCTCCGCGGCGACGGGTGAACCGGCCCACCCCGCGAGGGCGGCCCGTAAAGTCTTGCGGCGCTGGGCGAATGCGGCGTCGATGACGGCGAATACCGACTTCCGGTGCACGGTATCGATCGGCCACGGCGGCTCGGCGTATCGATCGATGCGCACCAGCCCCGATTCCACTTTGGGAACCGGCCAGAACACCGAACGGCCTACTGCCCCGGCCCGTTTGACGTCACCGAAGAATCGGGCCTTGACGCTGGGAATGCCGTAGATCTTGCTTCCCGGTACCGCGGCGAGGCGATCGGCAACCTCGGCCTGGACCATCACCACGGCCACCCGCAGGCTGGGTAGCTCCGAGAACAGGTGAATGAGCACAGGCACCGCGACGTTGTACGGCAGGTTCGCCACCAATGCCGTCGGGTGTCCCGGAATGTCCTCGGCCCGTACGCGCAACGCGTCGGCTTCGATGACCGTCAACCGTTCGGCAAGGCTGGGGGCGCGGTCGGCCACAGTGATGGGCAAGCGGGTCGCGAGCTTGGGGTCGATCTCGACCGCGACAACGGCGTCGGCCACATCGAGCAGAGCGAGAGTCAACGATCCGAGGCCGGGACCGACTTCGAGGACGGTGTCCTGAGGTCCGACACCGGCGGAGGCGACGATGCGTCGCACGGTGTTGGCGTCGTGCACGAAGTTCTGGCCGAGTTGTTTGGTGGGACGCACGTCGAGCTCGGCAGCGAGAGAGCGGACTTCGGCAGGACCGAGCAGAGCCGCAGCTCCCCTCACATGTTCGGACACGGCGGGAACTCTACGGGAACTAGCGGTAACCCAGACGCGAGGTGCATGCCGGCCATGCGCCCCAGCCCTGCGACTTCTGCGTCACCGATGCGATGGCGATCTGTTCTTCGCGGGTGGCGAGGTCGGCGCGCGGTGCGTATTTCAGGCCGCCCTGGCGTTCCCAGGTGTTCTGGTCGAATTGCACGCCGCCATAGAAACCGTTGCCGGTGTTGATGGCCCAGTTGCCGGTTGCCTCGCATTGAGCAAGCGCGTCCCAGATCGCACCGTTCTCCACGGGTGGGACCTCGGTGCCGGGCTTGGCTCCGACTCGAACGGTCTTCGGCTGCGCCGGCACCTTGACCACTTCGTCGATCTTCTCGCGCCCGGCCTCGACCCCGTTGACCATGTTGATCTTCCAGGTGATGTCGGAGACGCCGGGAGCGCCAGGGTTCTCGACGACGGTCTTGCTCATGTTCATCGTCGGATCTTCGATGCGCTGTTCCGGGGCATCGGTGTCGGTGGTCTCGGTCTTGGTGACGGTCCGGTCGCGCGTGACGACGATCTCGGCACCGTCGGTGACGGCGGCATCCGGATCCGGCGACACGGTGTCGGCCTCTTCCAATGGCTTGCCCGCTGCTTCGAGGAATTCGCGCACGGTCGGAGCGGCGAGCGTCACCGGCGTTGCCGGACTGCCTCCGTCGACCAGCGAGACCTGCTTGGGCAGGGCCACGTCCAGTTCGGTGCCGTCGAGGGGCAACCGCTCGGAGCGAGACGCCGACACGTGGACGTCCTCGGCGAGGCCCGTCTGCTGCAGAGCTTCCTCGACCGTCAACGCAGTGGTCCAGATCTCCTCCGGCTTGCCGTCGACGTTCAGCGTGATCTCGCGAGCGCGGCGCAGCACGACGGTGTCGCCGTCACTCAGCCCGGAGTCGGGCGCGGGAACGACCAGATCCTTGTCCGACGGCGTGTAGCCGGCATCGACGAGAGCGCTGTTGACGTCGGTCTTCATCGTGCTCAGCGAAATCATGTCGCCGTCGACGTCGATGGTCACGGTTTTGTGACGGCTCACCGCCATCACGCCCCCGGCGACCAGCGACATCAACAGGGCCGCGATGACCAGGTAGAGCGTGGTCGAACGAGCGGAGTTGAGACGTCTGATAGTCGACAAGTTTCGTATTCCTGGCGGTTGCAAGCGTGACTTCGGGGTCGAAACGCCCGAGTTCGGTCACGGTACGGTAACGAATTAGTACCTCCGCCGCAACCCAAGGAGCTACAGCCCGTACACCCGCTCGGCATTCGCCGTGGCATGCGCCGCCAGTTCGGCCGGGTCCTGGCCACGAACCTCGGCCAGCGCCCGGGCGGTGTACGGCAGGCAGTACGGCTCGTTGGGTGCACCGCGAAACGGATGCGGAGTGAGAAACGGAGCATCCGTTTCCACCAGCACCAACTCGTCGGGCACCAACACTGCGGCCTCACGCAGCGCATGCGCGTTCTTGAAACTGACCGTCCCCGAGAAGCTGAGAACGTAACCGGCGTCGGCGCAGGCCTTGGCGGTCTCGGGCCCGCCGGAGAAGCAGTGGAAGATCACCGTCTCCGGAGCGCCCTCGGCGACCAGGACCGCGAGCAGATCCTCGTCGGCCTCGCGGTTGTGAATCATCAGCGGCTTCCCGAGGCGCTTGGCGAGATCGATGTGCCAGCGAAATCCCTCGTGCTGCTCCGGGACCGTCGCACAGTCGTCGAGCTTGCCGGGCCAGTAGTAGTCCAGACCCGTTTCGCCGATGGCGACGACGCGGGGATCGGCCGCGAGTCGTTCGATCTCGGCCTTCGCTGCGTCGTCGAGCGCATTCGCGCGGGTGGGATGGATCGCGACCGCCGCCCACACCCGTGGATCCCAGGATGCAGCGTCGACGGCGAAGCGCGCAGCGTCGAGGTCGTCGGCGATCGTGACCACCCGGGTGACCCCCACCGACTCGGCGCGATCGACGATCGCGGCCACGCTCGCGGCATCGGTCGCTCCGCAGGCATCGAGGTGGGTGTGGGCGTCGACGAGGGTGCCGACGGCATCGGGCAGCGGTGGCGCGGGACGTTCTCTACTCACGCTGGATAGAGTAGGCGCACCATGACTGCGCCAGCTGATGCCTCACGGCCACCCTTCTACGTCACCACGGCAATCGCGTACCCCAACGGAGCACCTCACATCGGGCACGCGTACGAATACATCGCCACCGACACGATCGCGCGCTTCAAGCGCCTCGATGGCTACGACGTGCGTTTTCTGACGGGAACCGACGAGCACGGCCTCAAGATGCAGCAGACCGCGCAGAACGAGGGCATCGACGTCCGCGAGCTCGCGGCGCGCAATTCCGACGCCTTCCAGGCGGCGCACGATCTGCTGCAGAGCTCGTACGGCCGCTTCATCCGCACCACCGATGCCGACCACCATGCCGCCAGCCAGGAACTGTGGCGACGGATGGAGGCGAACGGCGACATCTACCTCGACTCCTACTCCGGCTGGTACTCGGTCCGCGACGAGGCGTTCTACACCGAGGCCGAGACCACCCTGACCGAGGACGGGTCCCGCGTCGCGACCGAGACGAACACGCCCGTCGAATGGACCGAGGAGTCGTCGTACTTCTTCCGGCTCTCGCAGTACCAGGACAAACTGCTCGAGATGTACGACGCGTCGCCCGATTTCATCGCGCCGAACACGCGCCGCAACGAGATCGTGAACTTCGTCAAGGGCGGTCTGCGCGACCTGTCGATCTCCCGAACCACATTCGACTGGGGTGTGCCGGTACCCGGCGATCCCGCGCACGTCATGTACGTGTGGGTCGACGCGTTGACCAACTACCTGACCGGTGCGGGTTTCCCTGAGACCGACTCGGAGGCGTATCGGAAGTTCTGGCCCGCCGATCTGCACGTCATCGGCAAGGACATCACGAGGTTCCACACCGTCTACTGGCCGGCGTTCCTGATGTCCGCAGGCATCGAGCTACCCAAGCGGGTGTTCGTGCACGGGTTCTTGAATGTCAAGGGCGAGAAGATGTCCAAGTCTCTGGGCAACGTGCTGACCCCCGACTCGTTGGTGGAGAACTACGGCCTCGATCCGGTGCGCTTCTTCTTCCTCCGCGAGGTCTCGTTCGGGCAGGACGGCAGCTACAGCCACGAGGCGATCGTCGCCCGCGTCAATGCCGACCTGTCCAACGAACTGGGCAACCTCGCGCAGCGTTCGCTGACGATGGTGGCGAAGAACCTCGAAGGACAGCTCCCGACACCGGGTGCATTCACCGCCGAGGACGAGGCGATGCTGGCCCGCGCGGACGCGCTGCTGGAGATCTGCCGACGCGAATTCGATGTGCAGGCAATCCATTCCGCGCTCGAAGCGATCTGGTCGGTACTCGGCGAGACCAACCGCTACTTCTCGCTGCAGCAGCCATGGGTGCTGCGTAAGACCGACCCCGATCGCATGGCCACGGTGCTGTACGTGACGATAGAGGTGTTGCGCATCGTGAGCATCCTGGCCCAGCCCGTCATGCCCGATTCCGCGTCGCGCATTCTCGACCTGCTCGGGGCGTCGAACCGCGAATTCGCCGACATCGCAACACGTTCGGTTCCCGGCACCGCTCTCCCGGCCCCGACGCCGGTGTTCCCCAAGTACGAGGAGAAGTAAGCCCATGTGAGTGGAACTTCGTAGCCCACTACGCGGTTCCACTCACGTGGGGCTACGCCGCCTTTTCGAGCTCCTCCAACGTGTTCTCCAGATGCGTGAGCATCCGCTGCAGGTGCGGCACACTGCGTCGGCACCCGATGAGCCCGAAGTTCAACGAATCGCCGTTGCTGGCGACGGTGATGTTGAGCGCTTGCCCGTCGCACACGATGGACGCCGGGTAGATGCCATCGAGTTTCGCGCCGTTCCAGTAGAGGTCTTCTTTGGAACCCGGCACGTTGGAGATGATCACGTTGAACGGCGGTGGGGTGTAGTCGACGAATCCCGGCACCGGCCCGAACAACAACGGGGCCATGGTGATTGCACCGACGGCAAGCGCTTCGAGGGTGTTGAGCTCCCCCATCATCTGCTTACCCCGAACAGTGGACTCCTTGATGCGTTCGAGGCGAAGCAGTGGATCGGATTCGTCGGTCCCCAGGTTGCACAGAATGGTCGTCACGGAGTTACCGGCGTCCTTGCTGTCGCCCTCCTTGCGCAGCGAGACCGGCACCATGGCAATCAGTGGCTCTTCGGGGAGCGCGTTCTGATCGATGAGGTAGGCACGCAGCGCACCGGCGCACATCGCGAGCACCATGTCGTTCAGCGTTGCATCGAGAGCGGTACCGACCTTACGAATTCGCTCGATCGACCAGCTCTCCGCCGCGAAGCGTCGAGCGCCGCCGATGGGCACGTTGAACATTGTCCGCGGTGCCCGCAGCGGTAGCTGTGCGCCTTCTTTCTTCAACGCGCGCAACCCTATTCGCGCGGAGGCAGGGGCGAAGTCCACCAGGTCGCCGGCAATCTTGCGTCCCATGGACAGGCCGCTGCCCAGTTGCGCCAGCCGCCCGGGCTCGGCCTTGTCGACCTTCTTTCTGCCGCGACCGAACAACGACGGGTCCCAGGTCGCCACTCCGCTGCGATCCTCGGGGTCCGTCGAGAGTGTGCGCTGCATGAGCTTCAGCGCGCTGACGCCGTCGACCAGCGAGTGATGCACCTTGGTGTACAACGCAACTCGGCCGTCGGCCAGACCCTCGATGATGTGCAGTTCCCACATCGGCCGGTAGCGATCGAGCGGGGCACTGTGATTGAGCGAGAGAAACTGGAACAGCTCGCGGATGCGTCCCGGCGAGGGCAAGACAGCGCGCCTGACGTGGTACTCGAAGTCGACGTCCTGATCGAAAGCCCACGCGAGAGTTCCCATGATCTGCACCGGGCGGGCCGGCCGCTTGCGGAACAGCTCGTGCACTTCACCAGTGGTGAACTTGCGATGCACTTCCTGTGCGAACTCGTGCGGATCGCCGGGCGGTACGAACAACTCCAGTCCGCCCACGTGCATCGGGTGCTCCCGCGATTCGGCGATCAGAAACATCGATTCGGTGATGGGCATGAGTGCCATGAGCTGTCCTTTTTCCATTTGTTTTATGTCACGGTACGGCACCGAATGTGACTCAGAACACGACCTTACGTGCGCTCACGAAATCCCACCCGCTATTGTCCGTTACCAGGGGTTCCAAACAGAACGGGGATCCGACGCACGGCGCACACGCGCCCTGCAACAGCCAACGGGGATGGAGGCGACGGCTATGAATCCGGCGCTCACCGTAGTGAAAACGTCCGACGCGGCAGCCACTGCGCGCCGCCGCGATATCCGCGGAGCAAGTCTGCAGTCGCAGATCCTGTCCAAGTACCTGCAGTTCACCGTGCGCCCGTTCCTGACGGTGTGGGCGCAGGCACCGTCACTGCCGTGGCCGATGGGTTTGGTCGATTACGCGGGTCTGCTCGTCCCCCAGATCAGCGGCACCACCCGCAGTCGCGTCATGCTCTCCGAATGCGAGGCCGAGTGGATTCGGGCCGAGGGCAGCGGAACCGATCGTGTCGTTCTGTACATGCACGGCGGCGCGTTCGTGTGCTGCGGACTGAGAACGCACCGGCGGATGACCTCGCGGGTCTCCAAGAGCGTCGACGGCCCGGTGCTGTCGGTGAACTACCGCATGATGCCGCGCAACCCGATCGCGCACGCCGTCGAGGACGGAGTCGACGCCTATCGCTTCCTCCTCGATTCCGGCTATCGCCCGGATCAGATCATCATGGGCGGGGATTCGGCGGGCGGATATCTCGCTTTCATGGTCACCTTGGCTCTGCGTACCGTCGGCCTTCCGGCACCTGCCGGCATCTTCACGATGTCGCCGCTGACCGACATGGATCCCACCGGCAAGCTGACTCACGAGAACGCCAAGAAGTGTTCGGTGTTTCCGTCCAACGCTGTTCCCGCACTGACCGCCCTCGCCGATCGGGTCGACGCACGGATCGTCATCGAAGGTGAACGCGGCCCTCGGGTCTCACCGGTCGACGGTGATCTCGCTGGCCTGCCGCCGGTGCTGATCCAGGTCGGATCGACCGAAATGGTCTATGCCGACGCCGAACTCATGGCGGAGCGCCTCGCCGTCGCCGGCGTCGACTGCGAACTCCAGGTCTTCGAGGATCAGGTGCACGTGTTCCAGGCCGCCGATTTCGTTCCCGAAGCGCGTCGCGCACTACGCGCCATCGGCGAGTTCGCCCGTAACGTCAGCCCCAGTACAGAAAGCTGAGATACCTTCTCCCCATGGCAGTCACAGTGAACAAGTCCGTCGACATCGAGGCGGACGCAGCGACAATTCTCGACGTCCTCGCCGACGTCGAAGGCATCCCCTCGTGGTCTCCCGTGCACAAGAAGTGCGAGGTGGTCGACCGCTTCGACGACGGTCGGCCGAACCACGTCAAGATGAAGGTCTCGATCATCGGTATCAACGACGAGCAGCTGGTCCAGTACACCTGGAGCGAGAACGAGGTGTCGTGGAGCTTGGTGGAGAGCACCCAGCAGAAGGCCCAGGAAGGCCGATACACGTTGACGCCCAAGGGCAACGGGACGCACGTCGAATTCGAGCTGACCGTCGACCCGAAGGCTCCCCTGCCCGGCTTCCTGGTCAAGAAGGGCACCAAGACCATTCTCGAAGCAGCGACCGAAGGGCTACGCCAGCACGTGGTGGGCTGAGCGTCACTGATCCTTGCGGGCGGCGAGAACGGCCTCGTACACCTCGCGCTTGGACACGCCTGCGACGGCCACCTGAGCGCAGGCGTCCTTCAATCGCATGCCCGACGCCACGAGCGATTCCACCTCGGCCACGAGATCCTCGGGTTCCTCGGCGACGGCGACCGCTCCTTCGAGTACGACGGTGATCTCACCGCGCACTCCGTCACGTGCCCAGTCGAGCAGCTCCCCCAGTCCGCCGCGGCGGACCTCCTCGTAGGTCTTGGTGAGCTCTCGGCACACCGCAGCGCGGCGGTCGGGGCCGAGAACGTGCACCGCGTCCTCGAGACACGCGACGAGCCGATGCGGGGCCTCGAAGAAGACGATGGCACGCGGTTCGGCGAGCACCGACTGGAAATACGTGCGCCGCTGTCCCTGCTTGCGCGGGGCGAATCCGTCGAAGCAGAAGCGCTCCACCGGCAGCCCCGACAGTGCGAGGGCGGCCGTGACGGCCGACGGTCCGGGCAGGCAGGTCACCGGCAGGTCGGCGTCGACGCAGGCCGCGACCAACCGGTAGCCCGGATCGCTCACCGACGGCATGCCCGCGTCGGTCACCAGCAGTACGGTCTTTCCCTCGGCGACGGCCTCGACCAGTGCGGGTAGCCGCGCCGTTTCGACCTGGTCGTAGAAACTGACGACCCTGCCCCCGATCGTCACGCCGAGGGAGGACGCCAGTTGTTTGGTGCGTCGGGTGTCTTCGGCGGCCACGACATCGGCACTACCGAGGGCATCACGCAGGCGCTGCGAGGCATCTCCGACGTCGCCCATCGGGGTAGCAGCAAGGATGAGCATGTCTCCAGTGTCTCCCATGCGGTGCAGCGGCCTGCCGCCCACTCCGGAACACCGCCTACGATCGGTACGTGACCTTGCTGACCTCTGAGCGCTCCGGCGACCGGTCGATGGTCAGTCCCGGGCCCACTGTTGCCGCGCGCGACTGGTTCCACGACACCGAAGTACGACGCGGCTGGATCGTCACCCTCGTCGTCACCGCCATCTGTGCGATCACCCGCTTCACGATGTTGCGGTACCCCACCGACGCCGGAACGCCGGTGTTCGACGAGAAGCACTACGCACCGCAGGGTTATCAGGTGCTCACCGGCGGCGGGCTCGAGGACAATCCGGCCTACGGACTGGTGGTGCACCCGCCGGTCGGCAAGCAGCTGATCGCCGTCGGCGAGGCGTTGTTCGGCTACAACGGTTGGGGATGGCGTTTTTCGTCCGCGGTCGCCGGAACGCTGTTGGTACTGCTGGTGATTCGCATCGTCCGACGCCTCACCCACTCGACGCTCATCGGTGCGATCGCAGGCATTCTGCTCATCGTCGACGGTGTGACGTTCGTCAGCAGCCGCATCGGCATGCTGGACATCTTTCTGGTTTTGTTCGTCACCGCTGCTCTGGGTTGCCTGGTCGTCGACCGCGACGACGTGCGAAAGCGACTGTGGACGGTGCGAGCCGAGGGCCGCATGGACGTCAGCGATCTCGGCCCGCGAATGGGTGTGCGGTGGTGGCGTTTCGGGGCCGGCGTCATGCTGGGTCTCGCATGTGGCACCAAGTGGTCGGGTCTGTATTTCATCGCGTTCTTCGGCTTGCTGAGCGTGGCGTTCGACCTGGCTGCTCGTCGCTCGTACGGGGTTCGCCGACCGTGGCGGGGAACTGCGGTGCGCGACATCGGACCCGCGCTGTACGCGCTGGTGATCGTTCCGATCGCCGTGTACCTGATGACGTACTGGGCGTGGTTCACCTCCGAGACCGGTGTCGACCGACACGAGGTGGGCAACGGAATCGGATTCGGCGGACCGTTCTCCTTCGTCCCCGGCGCCCTGCGGTCGCTCTGGTACTACAGCGGCAGTGTGCTCGATTTCCATGAGGGACTGACCAATTCGGCAGGCAATCGGCACCCGTGGGAATCCAAGCCGTGGACGTGGCCGATGGGCCTACGCCCCATGCTGTACTACTTCGCCGACGGCGAGAGCGTGTCGGGTTGCTCGGCGTCGTCGTGCGTGAAGGCGATCATGCTGATCGGCACGCCCGCGATGTGGTGGTTGGCCTTGCCGATGCTCGCCTGGACGCTGTGGTCCGTTCTCGTACGACGAGATTGGCGCTACGCCACGGTTCTCGTCGGTTACGGTGCCGCACTGTTGCCCTGGTTCGCGACCCTCGACCGGCAGATGTACTACTTCTATGCGGTGGCGCTCGCGCCGTTCATGGTGATGGGCTTCGCGCTGGTACTGGGCGACATCATCGGAAAAGCCAGCGCCTCGGCCGAGAGACGCGGCACCGGACTGCTTCTGGTGTGCCTGTACATCGCGGTGGTGATCGCCAACTTCGTGTGGCTGTGGCCGATCCTCACCGCGATGCCGATCACCCCGCAGATGTGGCAGGAACAATTGTGGTTACCGAGTTGGCGCTGAGCGCCCCACTCGGCTCGCTACCGACTACTGCAGAATTGCGGTCTTGCCCTTGGTGATTCCGTCGATGCTGATGCGACCGGCACCGAACGCCGCGAGTATCAGTGCGCCGACGCCGAGGGCGACGACGAGCTCGTAGCCGTTTTCGGTGGCGAACACCCCGTTCTCGAAGTGGACGAGGAATGCAGCTCCCAACATGTCGGCGAACAGCAGCAGACCGGCGATCGGGGTGAAGATGCCGAGAACCAATGCGCCGCCGCCGATGAGCTCGACGAACGTTGCGAAGTAGGCAGACGCCGTGGGTACCGGAATGTTCATCGCCTCGAAGCTGGCAGCAGTGCCGTCGAGGCCGAAGGTGTTGAGCTTCTGCCACCCGTGGGCGATGAAGACGACTCCCAGGCCGATACGGGCTACGAGGGCGACGGCGTCACGGACGAGTGTTGAGTTCATTGATAGGCATCCTTCTGGCGCGGCTGAATGGGCAGCACCACCCTGACAGAAGGAGGTTGAAGCGTCAACTTACCGGCCGCCTGCCCCTTTCAGAGCAGCTTCGAGAAACGTTCGCGTCTGGTCGTCGTCGAGACCGATAGATCTGACGGCCCGGACGAATTCCGTTGCGGCCCTGGCTGCGATGTCCCGTGACGGATCACCGCCGGACGCCACGAACGATCCGGACCTACCCCGCGTCTCGATGATTCCCTGCTGTTCGAGCTCCCGGTAGGTCTTCGCCACCGTGTTCGGCGCGATCTTCAGCTCTTCGGCAAGCCCACGTACCGTGGGGATCTTTGTGCCAGCGATGAGATCCCCGGACCGCACCGATCCCAGAATCTGCATCCGCAATTGCTCGAACACCGGGGTCGTGTTCGACGGATCGATGCTTACGCGCACGATCGCCTCATCGAACCGCGTCGACAGCGTCGGCGATGGACGTCGATCCGGATGTGAGCATCAGCGTTTTGCCGATGGCACTGCCGGTGTCGATCAGACGGGCGACGACCGCTGCCACGTCGGCACGGGTCACCTCGCCGGGGTCGAGTGGAGGCTCGGTGAGCGAAACCGAGTCCGTCGCATCCTCGTCGGTCAGCTTGCCGGGGCGAAGAACGGTCCAGTCCAAGCCCGCGCGGGACGAAACATCTTCTTCTGCAGCAGTTTTGGCCCGGATGTATGCTTTCCATCCCTCGTCGAGGTCGTCCGCGACCGGCTCACCGGCCCCGAAGGAACTGATCAGCACGTAGCGGCGAACGCCGGCCTTCTCGGCGGCATCGGCCAACAACACCGCACCGGCCCGGTCGACGGTGTCCTTGCGCTCGGGACCGCTGTTGGGACCTGCACCGGCCGCGAACACCACTGCGTCGGCACCGGAGAGAACGTCGGCCAACTCGTCGACGGACGCAGACTCCAGATCGATGACCTGCGGCAGCGCACCGAGGGCCGTGACGGCATCGACGTGATCGCTGTTGCGAATGAGCGACACAGCGCGGTCACCGTGCGCCGTGAGAACCTGCGTGAGATGTTGGGCGATCTGGCCGTGCCCACCTGCAATGACAATGCGCTTGTCGGTCATGCGACTACTCCCGTTCCTGACGTGATCTGTCGCGTTGGCTACCCGCGTGACAGGATTGCAAACATGACCCGGGCCGCAACCATCTATCACAACCCACGCTGCAACACCTCCCGCACCGTTCTGAAGATGATCGAGGATGCGGGCATCGTCCCCCAGGTCGTCAAGTACCTCGAGACGCCGCCGACCGAAGACGAACTCCGCACGCTGCTCGCCGACGCGGGACTCGCACCACGTCAGGCTGTTCGCACCCGCGAGAGCATCTACAAAGAACTCGAACTGGCGGTGGCCGACGACGAGACCTTGATCGCGGCGATGGCGGCGCACCCCATTCTGATCGAACGCCCGATCGTGGTCACCGACAAGGGAACCGTGCTGGCTCGCCCCTCCGACAAGGTCCTCGCCGTCCTGTAGAAACGCCTGTCCGTCAGAGCCTTTCGCGCGACACCGGGCACGACATACACCGAGGGCCACCCCGGCCCGAGCCCAACTCGGACCCGGAGATTCGCAACACCTCGATGCCCGACGCCTCGAGTCGCGCATTGGTCTCGACGTTGCGCTCGTAGGCGACGACCACCCCCGGGGAGATCGCGAGGGTGTTGTTGCCGTCGTCCCATTGCTCGCGTTCGGCGGTCACATGATCGAGTCCGGTGTCGATCAACCGGAGTTTGCCGATTCCCATCGCATCGGCAGCGGCTTCGAGGAACGGGTCGGCGCCGCGAATACTGACGCCGGCATCCTCGCGGTGAATCGTGAACGCGGACAACGTGTCCTGAATAGCCGGATACATCACGACCGCGTCGGTGTCGACCATGGTGCAGACGGTGTCCAGATGCATGGACGCACGCTCCTGCGCGATCGGCACCACCAACACGCTGTGCGCCAGATCGTCCTCGAAGAGACTGCGTGCCAACGCTTCTGCGCCCGCAGGGGTGGTGCGCTCCCCCACACCCACCGCGACCACTCCAGGAGCGAGCAGCAACACGTCACCGCCTTCGACCGGAGCGGTACGGGATTCGTACGCACGTCGCACGCCTTTGAACATGGGATGGAATGCGTAGATCAAGTCGGTCAGCGACGTTTCCCGTACTCGCGCAGGCAAGGCGAGGGAGGTGATCGCCACTCGGTTGTCGATCCAGAACGACGAGTCACGGGTGAACAGCAGATTGGGCAGCGGATCGATGACGAAGTCGCCCCCGTGATGCATGCGGCGAACCAGCGAGGCACCACTGGGCTCGGCCTCACCGGACTCGGCTTCGAGCAACTCGTCGAACGTCATTCCCGCCATCAGGATCTGAGCCAGTTCGGCTGCCGGGATACCGCGCAGGTACTGGGCGAGATCCTCGGCGAGAGCCCGTCCGAGCCGCCGAGCGTCGACGGCAGCCGAGATGCCCTGCATCCGAGCGGCACCGCTGACCGTCATCGCTTCGGTGAGGAGTTCGCCCAGCAGCAGCACCGTCACGCCGCGGCTGCGCAGCAGCTCCGCGAACGCATCGTGCTCGTCCTGTGCCCGGTCCACCCACGGCAATCCGTCGAACAGCAGTTGGTCGTTGTTTCTCGGAGTCAGGCGCCGCAGCTCGTCGCCCGGGCGGTGCAGCATCACAGTGCGGAGCACACCTACCTCGGAATTGGCTCCCAACGGGCCCGCAGCGGAGTCGACGCTCATGAACGAACGGTAAACCCATTCGTCGTTCAGCGCTGGCATCCGGACCTGAAGTAATGTCAAGGTCGTGCCGATGCCCGAGTGGAACGTCCGTGAACTGACTCCAGGCCAGCTGTCGGAGCGCAGCGGCGTCGCCGTGTCCGCGTTGCATTTCTACGAGAAGCAGGGCTTGATCAGCAGTCGACGAACATCGGGCAACCAGCGCAGGTTTCACCGCGAGACTTTGCGCAGAGTGGCGTTCATTCGTATCTCGCAGAAGGTGGGAATCCCTCTCGCGACCATCCGTCAGGCGTTGAGCGAACTTCCGGACGAGCGAACGCCCACCCGCGAGGACTGGGCCAGGCTGTCGACGCGGTGGCATCGCGAACTGGACTCGCGTATCGAGCAGTTGGTTCGCTTACGGGACGATCTGACCGGGTGCATCGGCTGTGGTTGTCTGTCGTTGGCCGGCTGCGCTCTGGCCAACCCGCACGACCGGCTCTCCTACTCCGGCCCCGGTGCCCGCACACTGGACGTCGACTTCGACGCCCCGTCGGTGCGACGCGGCTCGAGCAGTTTGGAGAACTGATCGTTCGCTCGTTGCAGCACGAACTCGTACGGTGGCGCGAACTTTCGCGAGATCCAGTAACCGAAGCGAATGTCGTTGGAGGAGTACACGAGGTACTTGCGTTTGGCGATACCGGCGAGAATCGCATCGGCCACGACCGACGGTTCGACAGCACGCTTCTCGAACCGGTGCTGCAGCTTCTGCACCCGAGGATCGTCTCGATCGATACCGGCGATCTGCAGCGTCTGCACCAGGCCGGTCTTGACCCCACCGGGCACGACGAGGCTGACGCCGATTCCGTGACGTTTGAGGTCGTATCGAAGAACTTCGGACACGCCACGAAGGCCGTACTTGCTGGCGCTGTACGCAGCGTGCCAAGGCAGAGGAATCAATCCCGCCGCGGACGAGACGTTGACCAGATGCCCACCGCGGCCCGCCTCGATCATCGGCGGGAGGAATTTCTCGATGACATGGATGGGACCCATGAGATTGACATCGACCATGGACTTCCAATGCCGATGCTCCAGATTCTCGACGGTGCCCCACGCCGAGATGCCCGCGACGTTCATCACGACGTCGAGGCTGCCGAACTCGGCGTGAATATCGTCCGCGAAGGCGGTGACCGCGTCGAAATCGGAGACGTCGAAGGGCAAGGAGTGACTGACCGTGCCGCCCGCTCGACCGACCAGGTCCACGGTCTCGGCAAGCCCGGAGGCATTGATGTCGGTCAGGAACAGTTCAGCTCCCACAGCTGCAGCCGCGATGGCCGTCGCCCGGCCGATTCCGCTGCCCGCTCCCGTGATCAACGTCTTCTTGCCGCGCAGATCGTATGTAGCCATCGAAGCTTGTTCCCCCACCGGTTGCCACGTGTCAGGTCGATTTCGACCCTACGCGGTGACGACCGACAGGGCCGTCACAATCTCTGCGACATCTCGTCTCGGTAATCGGCGACGGTGTTCTCGATACGCGTCGCCTCGTCGTCGGCACCTCGCTTTCGCGCGTCGTCCGCGCGGTGCTGCAGAGTGCCGATCGCTTTCCGGAGCTCGTTGTCCGACATTCTGTGTTCCATGTCACATAGTGTGCGCCTCACGTCGGCGCGCAGCAAGCACCCCGGGCGACGAGAACGTCAGACGGTGACCGAGCTCGAATCGATGTTCTCGCGCACGAAGCTCGAGAGGCTGCGAGCTGCGAATTCTCGGAAGTAAGCCAGCTTGTCGGCAGGCACCAACGACGGCAGCACGGTGTTCCACACCTTCTCCATACGAGACGGCGCATCCTCCAGACGCGACTGCGCCTCGGACACCATCAGAACCCCGGCCAGCATTTCGCACACCAGCAGTGCCGCGTTGCCGGCGTCCAGGTGGTCGGCGACGTCGCCGTGCTCGATGGCCCGCTCGAAAAGATGCTCGAAGATGTTGCCCCAGGTGCCGAACACGCTTCCGCGAGCGGTGTCGGACCCGTCGATCTCCATCTGCAACCGGTACATCACACGAACGAGCGGATCCGACGCTGCCAGTTCGAGAACCGAGTACGAGATTCCGATGACGGACTCGAGGGCTGGGCTGCGGCTGTCCACCAGCCCCGCGCAGGCCGTGGACACGCGCTCGTGACCTTCGTCGACGATGGCGCGAGCGAGTTCTTCCTTGGACGCGAAATGGAAGTACAGCGCGCCCTTGGTCACGCCGGACTGCGCCGACACCTGACTCAGCGTGGCATTGGCATGCCCGACGTCGAGGAAGAGATCTGCTGCAGCGCGCAGCGCCGCCGCGCGAGTGGCTTCTGCCCTGAGTTGTCTCACCATGTTGCTACACCCCTGCTCAGTCGATCGTGCGATGACATCGACACCTTGTGGTCCGCGCTGGCTCCCGGGTGCTGAACCCACGAACTCGAATTCACGTTCCCTATACGGGCTTGTCAGCGCTTGCCAATAGTAACCGGTTCGTCGGCGATTTTGTGATTCGAAAGTGACAAAAACATGAAGAAGACCTCGTTTACAAAACGATCGAAACGAAAAGTTTCACTTCTCCAGCATTCGTAACGACTTCTACTTCCTCGGCGTAAGCACGGAATAGCGTCCCGGACCGAACGCACTCGTCGACTTGCGCCCAGACGTCTTCGATCGGATCCGCGAGACCACCACTGGGCACGAACACTGCAAACACACCAGTCGGTATGGATACGAACACATCTCCCACAGCGACGTCACTCGGCGAGTCCAGCGGGACACCGACGAGTGCATTGACGGTGCCGTGCGCATCGGGGACATACACGGTGGTCACCTCCGTGGCGTCGATGTTCTTCTCGCGCACACGATCTCGGAGGAATCCCATCCATTCGCTGCAACTGGCCTCGGCACCGGGCTCCACCCGCGGTGCCACCAACCCACCGAACAATTCGGCACTGCGCGCGGTGATCCGAAAGCTCATCACGAACCGCCGGGCTGCGTGATGGCCAAATACAGGTCGACTTTGTAGGCGTGCGGGTAGCACTCGTAATCACCGGTGAACGATCGCACTATCTCCCCGTTCTCCTCGGCGTGATCGATCTGATTCCACAATCGAGTGAGAACGTCGGGAAAATAACCCACCGCGGAGAATCGGGCATATTTTGCAGACGGCACTTTTGCGATCAAATGCCCACGCGTCACCTGCCCGAGCGACGAGCACTGGTAACCGACTATCTGTGTATTGTACGATCCGATTCCAGGGGCGAAGTCCGTGTAGATCGACGCAAGCGGTCCGGCAGTCTCCTGATTGAGCACTGCGGACCACGCCTGGTTGAGGGCAGGATCGTTCAACCGCCCGAGTGCTCGTTTGGGACTGCGAACGGGGAGACCGGCGACCCACGTTTCGGGGAGGTCGACGATCTCGAACGACATTCACACTCCGTATGGAAGTTGCAGGGGCAGATCCAGCGCTCGGATCGTCGGTTCACGATATAACCCGTCAATCTACCGGGCCGACCGGTACGCAGATGATCGTTTGTTCAACAGGATGTGTCACCGGGCGTTGTCCCCGCGCATTGTCACCGACGACGCGACGTCACCGACCGATCGCGTCCAGCACCAATCCCGCCATCGCAGCGCTGCCCAGCGGGGTCGGATGCAAGAACGGTGTCGGACCGAACGTCATCGAGCCCGTGAACCAGCGCTCTGCAATCGGTGCGCATGCGTCGTGGCCGACGGCCGGCCCCCGCCACATCGACGAACGTCGCCCCATGTCTGACGGCACTGTCTCGAAGCACGGAATCGAACCGGACGAAGAAATCCTGCACGAACGCCGCGTCGGCACCGTGCAGATTCGAGTCCGGGAAACAGCCCTGATGGTCGAAGTAACCACCGTGACCCACCAGCACGACGACGGCGTGTGGTGAACGCTGCGTAATCGCGTCGAGTACGCCGTCCAACACCGGCCCCAGCTGCCCGAGCCTCTGATCGATCGCCTGGAGGACCACGGGGCTATTCCGGCACCGAGGATCTTCCTGCGGCACAGGTTGCAGGCACGGCCCGATCAACTGCGCCCAATTCAGGTCGTTGCCGCCTATCGAGAGGGTCACCAGCGTCGTATGAGGCCGCAGTGCATCGATCTGAACCGGGACCCGACGAGGCAGTGGCGTGAACGTGCTCTGCGGCGTTGACACGACGTGTGCGCTCGTCGCGCCACTGCACGCGACGCTGGCGAATGACGCGGGGTGCAGTGCGTTCGCGATCATGGCCGGATACGCCGCGTCGGATCGTCCACAACCGTCTCCGCCGGCATAGTACAACCACGCGGGCCCGGCAGCTCTGGAGTCGCCCAGAGCGACGTAGTGGACGGGGTTGTCGACGACGACGTCCGCCGACGCTGTCCCGACGAGCTGTCCCGCCAGCAGAGACACGGCAAGACCGACGACGAACGTCCGAACATCGGAGCGCACGACACGCCCCCGCCTGCTACACGGCCGACCGACCGGCCCACCCCGACTCGACTCTCGGATACCCGCGGGTCGAAGAACTACGAGACAGTAACACCGCGTCGGCGATCACGCGGGCCTGTATCGAACCGTGGGGCCGGTTCCGGGGGCGGCAGCAGACACAGCGAGTCTATCGGCGCTACCGATCGGACAATGGTCGCGTACCGCTCGAATCAGCCGTGAATTTACTCGGCCGACGCCGTGGTGGCATATTCGCCATCGCGAACAGGTGACAAATATTGTTGCGATGTCACGCCCTCGTTCGAATGCGACACCGGCAGAATTCGCGACTCGCATCCGGACAAAATTCGAGTCAGCGGCCAATGCACGGTATGCAGAATCATGTCCCCGATCAACAGTCGGCGTAGCGCCTTGTTCGCCAAATCGTGGTGGGCCCATGTTCGGTAGGAACTCAGCACATAATGACGATATTCGAGGGGCGGAGTCAGCAGCCGCCGACCCGACACCTCGACGCACATCGTTTTGATCAGCGCGATCTGGAGACCGACGCGGTACAGGCACAGAGAGAGATCGATATCCTCGTGCAGGTCGGTACGCAGACTCACGCGGTCGCGGGCGGCTTCCCAAGCGGAGCGGCGAATGGCGAAGTTGTTGCCCGATGCCGCCGATACCCGCAACTCGTCGGGTTTGCGCTTGGTGGAGTAGTCCACGTACGCGCCGTACGGTGCAGCCCACGGGGAGTCGTACAGGTAGATCGGCCCGGTCACCGCCGCGTAGTCCAGTCTGCGGTCGAAGAAATTCAGAATCGACTCGGCCCAATCCGGAGCTACCCGAGTGTCCGCATCGATACGTCCGATGATGGATCCTTCGGCCCTATCGAAACCGGCGTTGCGCGCATGAACGACGCCTCGCTTCGACTCCCGGACCAGAACTATCCCTGGAAACCGGCGGCTGTAGCTCGCTACCACGCCGGCGGTATCGTCGGTGGAATTGTTGTCCACCACGATTATTTCGTGAATGTGTTCACGTTGCGCCAATAAAGCGTCCAGCCATCCACCCAAATGCGCCTGTTCGTCGAATGCGGGCACAACAACAGAAAGAGTGTTCACAACGCCAACCCCTGACACCTTTTTGGCAATGCGTAGCTCGACAATTTCCGAAGCGAATGCAAAGAGTGCCGTGCCTCTGACGCAGACGATGCTACATCATCAATTCGACGAAATAAGTCGTCCAATTTCGGATCGATAATAGTCTTTTGTCGATATCGACAAGCGCTTTATCGATCGTTCGTCAGAGTATTGCTCTCGAAATCAGGCGTCGCGCCCGCTATGGCTCGCGCGTCGGGTAGATCGTTCAACTCCCGGCGACGAGCGGCTGGACTGCCGACGTACACCGCGTCCGGTTCGCAATCCTTGGTCACCAACGAGTTCGCCCCGATGATGCATCCCTCACCGATGCGGACCCCGGGCATGATCACCACACCGGACCCAATCCACGTGCCTCGCCCGATGGTGACCGACTCGCCCCGCAGCAAGCCTGCCCGACGCCACGACGGTCCGACGTCATGGGTACTGGTGATGATCCGAACGTGGTCCGCCAGGAACACATCGTCACCGATCACGATGTCGGCAACAGTGTCGAAGTGGCACCCGAAATTCACGAAGACCCCGGTGCCCATCCGTACCGACCCGCGACCCTGGATCATCGCGCCGCCGTATATCAAGCACGGCCCGTCCGTCCGGACCCCCGCCGGCCGCAGCAAGGTCGCCCGCAGTACCGCCGGAACGAACGGCAGGTTCGCCACCGACACGAGGGTTGCCTGACGCATTTGAAAGAGGGCCCACTTGACGTTCGATGAGTCGCTCGCCCAAGTTGGGATCAGGGAGCGCAGGTTCACGCGGCCTCTCGCATCCGTTCTTCGGAGAGCGCACGGTCGTCGACGGGCAATGCGCGCGAGGGCACCGCCGAGAACATTCTCGAGATGGGCCAGCGCAGCGTGTGCAGGAGCCAATCCATCGCAACGATCCGGGCCAGCTTGGCCGATGCGAGCCCATGCTCCTTGTAGGAACGGTAGCCCGCGATCGCGTAGTTCACGTACTTCACCGGAGACGTAGCCGATCGCCGGCCGGACACCGCAGCCTTCATACGGCCGTTCTGAGCAAGCGGCAACTTCTTGCCGACCAACGACAAGCACAGATCGATGTCCTCGTGCACGCAGGTCTTGTCGCTGACGACATCCCGAACCTCGTGCCAAGCAGATGCGCGGATTGCGAAATTGTTGCCCGATACCGCCAAGGCGCTGCGCACCGACGGGTCGCGCTGCTCCGCTCGTGCATGTTGCCACGCCAGAGGCCGGGCCCACGGCGACTCGTACAAGTAGGTCCGCCCGCCCGCTGCCGCAACCGTGGAGTGCTCTCCGAAGAATTCGATGATGGAGCGTGCCCACCCGGGCCGGACGCGCGTATCGGCGTCTATGCGCCCGATGATGGACGACTGCACGAGATCGAAGCCTGTGTTCCTGGCATGCACGACGCCCCGATTCGGCTCGTGCACCAACTGGACCTTGTCATTGACCTCGCACAGGGTCTCGACCAGATCGAGCGTCCCGTCGGTCGAGCCGTTGTCCACCACGACGATACGGTCTATGTAGTTTCCCTGATCGAGCAGCAGATTCAAGCATTCGCCGATGTGGTCGACCTCGTCGAGCACCGGAATTACCACACTGAGAGTGTTCATTTCGATCCCCTGATTGAATTCGACACCTACCGAACGCGCAGGCACGCGTATAAAGATACGACATTAGCCACGCGAACACTAAAGTCAGCCGAAGAAGTAGCCCCAGCTCAGAGCGCCGAAAACGGCAGCGTGACTCGTCCGCGGGTGCTAAGCAATCCAAAAGACCGTTTCAGGGCAATGGTGCTCATAAGACGTTCGAAAGAATTCGATTCCCGTTAATGATCGAATGTTGTCCGAATACGCCATATTGCCGGAAATGCCTCAGCTCACGCGACGACGTATGAAGCCTGTGGATATCGATCGTGCGCGTCGTAAATACGACGCAGCCTGTCGCCAGTGTCTTCGGCGGATCGCCGTGTCTACTGCCGCAACCACACCATCGTCGGTCACGCCTGCTTCCTCCATGGCAGCAAGCCCGTTTCGCAGGTGGTGGCACTGACGGTTCGTCAACGTCAGGGACCTGACCGCATGGAGATCGATGGGTCCTGGAAGGGCCTCGCTCTCCGCACCTGCAGCGGCCAACCCGATCTTCGTCCTGATGCACTTGAAGCACACTCCGCAGTTGAATCGACCGTCGCGGTTCTCCCAGCACACCCGTAGATGCTTCATCGCCGTCTCGTCCAGGCCTATCCGCCGGAGCTTGCCGAGCCGATTCACCTCCAACTCGTGGTGATCGAACGTGACACTGCTACTCGACCACAGCGGGTCCAGATCGGGATGGGAACCCCACGGCAGCAGATCCCAGCGACTGTTGGACGACGGAATCATGACGGTGCTCACATGCTGCGACAACGCCAGCCCCACGTGAGCCAGGGCGGCTCCGTGAAGGTCGTATCCCCAATCGAGCGGCAATCGGTCTCCGAACGCCGACCTCAACGTGGTCTTGACCTCGATCAGCGGCTTGCCGAGCTCCGCGGCCGCGTCTCGGGCACTAGCCAGTGCCTGAGACGCCAAATCCTCGTTCCCGGCGGAGATGTCGAAACCGTGAACGAATATCAAATGGGTGATGCGATCGGATTGGGTGATTGCCGAATAGAAGCTGTCCACGCCTCCACTGAAGAAGCAACCCACCCCTCGGCCGTCGGACAGTACATCGGAAGGTTCAGCCGATACCGATATCCCATGAAACCGTCTGGGATACCAGTCGAGAAACACTCTCTGCGCCTCGGGAGCGCCTCGAAGTGCCGTCGAATCCACCGGGCCGTCGAAAGCGATACTCCACTTCTTTCGCATTCCCGCTACCACCATCGGCGGAAGCCACGGAGTCGCCGAATGGTCCAACTCGTAATTCGACGCGGTGGTCACCACAGCCTCTTTGCCGAAAGGCGTCACTATCCGGGCCGCAATTCGATGAGCCTCGGTGTCCTCGACATGCACGGTCATCTGGCTGGTCACCGTATG
Organism: Rhodococcus sp. NPDC077669; assembly: GCF_040686915.1. NCBI lineage: Bacteria > Bacillati > Actinomycetota > Actinomycetes > Mycobacteriales > Nocardiaceae > Rhodococcus > Rhodococcus sp. NPDC077669. The sequence goes on from NZ_JBFBMD010000009.1 coordinate 158,989, forward strand.
AAGTGTGACACATGCGCCGGCGACGTAACGCCGCTCCGAGCTCTGTATTTCCTTGATTCACAACGAAAGCCGCCACTCGAGGTGAGTGGCGGCTTTCGTTTCGGGTGGAGCTGAGGGGAATCGAACCCCTGACCTTCTCGATGCGAACGAGACGCGCTACCAACTGCGCCACAGCCCCGTTTGCCGTCGTCTCGACCGGCTGGGCAACTCTAGCAAAGCCCCTCGGGACCGCTGTTACGCGCCCTGTGCCCGACGGAAATCGCCGTCATCGTCGCGGCGTGCCTGGAACGGCTCCTCGTAATGATCGAGATGCTCGAACTCCGGGTCCTCGTCGTCGATCTCGAGCACCACGGCTCCGGGTCGACGCAGACGCTGCGGCACGAGTTCGAGCTCTTCGTCGGTCTCCGATTCCACACCGAGGCGCGAGCGACCCATGCGGGTGAGTCGTCGTCGACGAATCTCTTCTTCGATCTGCACCTGCCTGCGCAGGTAGTACAGGTATCCGACGAGGACTGCGACGGACAGTCCGCACAGCCACCACACCGTCGGGGAGATGATGAACGCCAGTGCCGCGGTCGTGATGGCGGCGAACACCAGGCCGAGAACCGCGCGCTGACGGAAGGCGTATCGGGCGGCCCGGGCGATGGCGTCGGCCTCGGGATCGAATCCGCCGCGGCCGCGTCGGCGAGGCACGAAGTCGTCGTCGACGACTCCCGGCTCGTGTGCGGGAGAGCTCGCGCGAGGTGCGTCGTGGACCGGTTCGTCGCGTTCGAGGTCGTTTTCTTCTTCTGCGTGAGTGTCCATGGGGTCCTCCGCGGTACCGGGTAGATCGGGTGAGTCCGAACGAATCGACGCGAATTTCGGGCCGAAGATCTCGCTGGCGGGCGCGGAGACCCGCAGGTCGTCCTCCGGCCGCCAGTCGGGATCACTGCGGTGGCCGGTCGCGGGGCCGCGCTGCTTGCGCTTGGTGCCACCCCGATGCAACACGCGCGTGGCGAGTGCTGCGTCCGTGGTCTGCATGATCTGCGGACGCTTGGTCATCAGCATGGGAAGGAGAACGAAGAGCCAGACGGCCACGAGACCGATCCAGATGATCGAGTTCGGCATCGGCGATGTTCTCCTTCCTCAGGCGACAGCGACAGTCGAGACGCCCTCAGGTTATGTGGAGCAGGTGCGAGAACCCCGCAGACGCGCCGACCCGAATTACACTCCTGTCACTTTGACAACATCTGCAACCGGACACTGTGGAGTGAGCGCTATGCCCACGCAGCCCTGCCCGCGCGGACCAATCGATCGACGACCGATCCCTGCACCTCTCCCGAGGTGATCGCGACGAGTTTGTGGTCGCGCCACTCGCCGTCGACGTCGAGGTACTTGTAGAGCAGGCCCTCTTCGCGGAAACCGACGTTACGCAGCACGGCCTGGCTGGCGAGGTTCTCCGGACGCACCGTTGCCTCGACGCGGTGCAACCCGACCGGTCCGAAACAATGATCGAGCCCGAGCGCCAGCGCCGCGGTGGCGACGCCTTTGCCGTTGACTTCCTTGGACACCCAGTACCCGATCCACGCCGACCGGAGCGCTCCGCGCACGATGTTTCCGGTGGTGATCTGCCCGCAGAATTCGCCGTCGACCTCGATCACCATCGGCAGCATGTGTCCCTTGCGTGCCTCGGACTTCAGGCCCGAGCACAGTGTGGGCCACGAGGAGATGTGGTGGCGGGAATTCCAACTGCCCTCACCGCTCGGCTCCCACGGCTCGAGGTGTGCGCGGTCCTGGGTGCGGATTCGACTCCAGGAGGCTGCGTCGCGCATGCGGACGGGCCGGACGGTCACCGTTCCCCCGGCCACTCGCACTGGACCCAATTTCGCCGGCCAACCCGGATGGCTCGACCACGTTCGCGGCATCAGTCGATCGTATGCGCTGCGCGTGTGAGCGCGTGCGTCAGCCGCGCTGAGCGAGGAACGAAACCTTCACTTCTTCGCCGGTTCGGATCTCGGTGACGTCGGGATCGATGACGACCAGGCAGTTCGCCTCCGCGAGTGTCGCGAGCAGATGAGACGACGAGCCCGGAGCACCGCCGAGAGCCTGAACGAGATATTCGCCGGTGCCCTCGTCGCGCATCAGCTGCCCTCGCAGGAATCCCTTGCGGTCCTCGATCGATGTGATCGGTGCGACGGTCCGCGCGGTGACGGTCCGGCGCAGCGGCTGGCGACGGCCGAGTGCAATGCGAATGAGCGGACGGACCATCACCTCGAACACCACGAGCGCGCTGACGGGGTTGGCAGGCAACAGGAACGTGGGCACCTCGTCGCGTCCGAGCTGGCCGAATCCCTGCACCGAGCCGGGATGCATGGCAACCCGCTCGACTTCCAAGTCCCCGAGTTCGCCCAGCGCCTCACGGACGCCATCGGACGCGCCGCCGCCGACCGCGCCCGCGATGACGACGATCTCGGAGCGGATCAACTGGCCTTCGACCACTTCACGCAGTCGCTTGGGGTCGGTGCTCACGATGCCGACGCGGTTCACGTCGGCTCCGGCATCGCGCGCTGCAGCAGCGAGCGCGTAGGAGTTGACGTCGTACACCTGACCGGGCCCGGGGGTCCGATCGGTATCGACCAACTCCCCGCCCACCGAGATGACCGACAACCGCGGACGCGGGTGCACCAGCACCTTGTCGCGTCCGACGGCGGCCAACAAGCCGACCTGCGCGGCACCGATGATCGTTCCCGCACGCACGGCGACGTCGCCGGGTTGGACGTCGTCGCCGATCTTGCGCACGTAGTCGCCCGAGCGCACCGGACGGAACACCTTGACCCGGGCGCGGCCGTTGTCGGTGCGATCCAGCGGCAGGACCGCGTCTGCCAACGTGGGCAGCGGTGCCCCGGTATCGACCCGTACGGCCTGACGCGGCTGCAGCCGGATGGGCTGACGCGAACCCGCGGAGACCTCGCCGACGACGGGCAGCGTCAGGTCGATGCGCTCGTCTTCCTCGTTACGCAGGTCGGTACCTGCGGAGGCGACGTCGACACTGCGCACGGCGTAACCGTCGATCGCGGCTTGGTCGAAGCCGGGAAGGGGACGCTCGGTGACCACTTCCTCGGCGCAGAGCAGACCCTGCGCTTCCGAGATGGCGACCCGAACAGGCCGTGGAGCCACCGCCGCTGCGGTCACCCTGGTCTGTTGATCTTCGACCGAGCGCATCTGGCCCTTCCTCTATGGCATCGACCCGCGATGCTATTCGTACGTCGTCAGTTCCGGTGCCCAGCTGTCGCTCAAGCGTTCGTTCAGCCATTCACGCAGCGCGGGACCGTAGTCGTCACGCTGCAAAGCAAAGTCAACCGCAGCGCGTAGGTATCCCCCGGGATTTCCGAGGTCGTGTCTCGATCCACGATGCACCACCACGTGAACGGGATGGCCCTCCTCGATCAGAAGTGCGATGGCGTCGGTCAGCTGCAATTCGCCGCCGGCACCGGGCTCGATGCGTCGCAACGCGTCGAAGATCGCGCGGTCGAGCAGATAGCGGCCCGCGGCAGCCAAGTTGGACGGTGCCTCTTCCTTCTTGGGCTTTTCGACCATGCCGGTGACTTTGAGGACGTTCGGGTTGACGGCATCGGGCACGATTTCGACGGAGAAGACGCCGTAGGACGAGACCTTGTCGTCGGGAACCTCGATGGCGCACAGCACCGAGCCGCCGCGCTTGGCGCGCACCCGGGCCATGACGTCCAGCACACCGCGCGGCATCACCAGATCGTCGGGCAGCAGCACCGCGACCGAATCCTCGTCGTCGTCGAGTGCTTCCTCGGCACATGCGACGGCGTGACCGAGTCCGAGCGGTTCGTGCTGAATGACCGATTGCACGTCCAGAAGCTTGGGGGCGACGCGTACCTTCTCGAGCATTTCGAGCTTTCCGCTCGCTTCGAGCTTCTTTTCCAGAACGAGGTCCTCGACGAAGTGGGCGACGACGCCGTCCTTGCCGGGAGAGGTGACGATGACCAACCGTTGTGCACCGGAATCTGCCGCTTCTCCGGCGACGAGTTCGATACCCGGAGTGTCGACGACCGGAAGTAGTTCCTTCGGAACGGTTTTCGTGGCCGGCAGGAACCGGGTACCCATGCCTGCGGCGGGGACGATGGCCGTGCGGAAGTGCACAGGCGTGGCGGCGGTCGTCGCTGAAGCGGCTTCTGTCATGGTGCTCACCCTATCCGTGGTTTCTGGCGATTGGCTCGGCGTGTGCCCCGTTCGACCCCCGAGTGCATATCGTTGAACGACAGCACGAGAGGGAGAGTGAACCGTTGTGAGCGTTCCCGAATTTTCGGAGAACACGCCGAAGGATCTGTGGCGGGAGCATGTCCTCGCCGAACGCCGACTGCTCGACGATGCGCAACGCGCGATGGAGTCCTCCGCACTCTGCCATGCCGTCGGCGAATTGGCGGCCGAACACTCGGTCGTGGCGGCGTACGTTCCGATCGGCCGGGAGCCGGGGTCGATCGAGATGCTCGACGCGATGGCCGCGGCCGGAGCCACGGTTCTGCTGCCGAGTGCCCGTGAGCCGGGGCCGCTGAAGTGGGCGCGTTACGAGGGCCGCGATGCGCTGGTGCGGGCACCGTACGGGCTGCTCGAGCCGTCGGGTCCGCTACTCGAGCCCGACGCCGTCGGGCAGTGCTCCCTGGTGTTGCTGCCCGCGCTGGCCGTCGATCGCCGCGGTGTTCGGCTGGGCCGCGGAGCCGGGTTCTACGACCGGACTCTCGACCTGTGCAGTCCCGAGGCCATGCTGGTCGCAATCGTGCGCGACGCGGAGCTGTTCTCCCGGCTACCGGCCGAACCGCACGACCGCCGCGTGACGCACGCGCTGACTCCCGGCGGCGGGCTCGTACGCTTGGGTACGGAATAACGCTACGATTCGATTCGTTGGCACTCCTGACTGTAGAGTGCTAATGCTCTCCCCACTTTCGACGAACAGACAAGACACCGGCGGTGTTCGGCCTCGGCCAGCAGAGCGCGAACCTCCTCGGTGACCAGCGCGGAGGAAACACGATGCCCACCTACTCATACGCCTGCACCGAGTGCGACAACCGCTTCGACATCGTCCAGTCCTTCACCGACGACACGTTGACGGTATGCCCGGCATGCTCCGGCAAGCTTCGCAAGTTGTTCAATTCGGTCGGCATCGTCTTCAAGGGCAGCGGCTTCTACCGCACCGACAGTCGGGGCAACTCCGGCACCGCCAGCGAAGGCGCGAGCGAGAAGAAGTCCGACGCCGCGGCCACGAAGTCGGAGACCAAGAGCGACTCGAAGCCGGCCGAGAAGAAGTCGTCGGATTCGTCCTCGTCGAGCAGCTCCTCCTCGTCCTCCACCACGAAAGCTGCTGCCAGCCAGTAATTTTCGGATCCATCCACAGGCCGGTCTGTTATCCACAGGCCGGCCTTTTCGGTCTCTTCAGGCCAGTTGGGACCGCTACCGTTCCGGTCATGGCTGCCCGCAAGAACCGACTGGACTCGACGCTGCTCGACCGCTTCGCTCAGCGTCCCGCGTGGGTGGGATCGGTGAAAGTTCGACGCATCGCCGCGGGCATTCTGGTGGCCGTCGCAGTCCTGCTGTTCGTCGACGACGCCGCAGGCGACGATCGCGTCCGCGTCGTCACGGCCGGCCGCGACCTGACGCCGGGAACGATACTGACGCCGGCCGATGTTGCCGTCGCCGAATGGGATTCGGCCGCGGTGCCCGACGGCGCAGTGCTCGATTCCGCCGACGTGGACGGACGGACACTGACCGGACCGGTTCGAGCAGGCGAATTGCTCACCGACGTCCGGCTGTTGGGCTCGCGGACAGCCAGCGCGGCGCTGGGTGCCGAGGCACGCGTCGTACCGGTCCATCTCGCCGATGCGGGCGTGACCGACCTACTCAGAGAAGGCGATCGAGTGGATGTCCTGACCGTCGAGACTCAGGAGAATCCCGACGCCCCACCTGCGGCTCGGATACTGGCATCGGGGGCGATGGTGGTGCTCGTCTCCGCCGAGGCCGGTGGAGGTCGGCAACGAGATCGGGTGGTGCTGCTCGCCCTACCGACCGAGGATGCGACGACGGTGGCAGCCGCGTCGCTGGTGAGCGCTTTGACGGTGACATTGCATTGAGCCGGTGCCCGGGCGATTCACGAGGTCCGAAGTCGCTCGATCTGGGTTAACGTCTGGCGAGACAGAAACATACCCAGAGATCGGAGAGCGCTCATGCTTAAGGGCTTCAAGGACTTTCTGCTGCGAGGCAACGTGGTCGACCTCGCGGTCGCAGTCGTCGTCGGCGCAGCATTCACTGCGATCGTCACGGCGTTCACCACGAACATCATCAACCCGTTGGTCGCCGCTGTGGGTGGCAGCAACGAACTGGGGTGGGGAATCAAGATCCTCAGTAGTAACGACGCCACGTTCATCAATATCGGCGCGGTCATCACGGCGATCATCAACTTCATCATCATCGCCGCGGTCGTGTACTTCGTGCTGATTCTGCCGGTGAACACCGCGAAGAAGCGCTTCGTCAGCCAGCCGGAGAAAGAACTGAGCGACGTCGACGTGCTGGTGCAGATCCGCGACATTCTGGCGGGTGGAACCACTGCAGGACAGAAGCTTTCGACGGCGGCCGACACCACCGGCGGCAGCGGCGAAGCAATCGATTCGCCCTCCCCCGACCTCGGTAAGCACTCGAAGGACTGACACCGGTCTGCTTCAACGAATGAATGCGCCGTTCACGCTGTCTGACAGCGTGAATGGCGCATTCATTCGTTGTTGGGCGTGCGACAGGCCGAGAGGGCCCGTCAGGCGATCAGTTGGTGAACGTGGTCAGCGGTAGCTCGTCGAGCGTGATCGAGGTGCCATCCGCCTCGCAGGCGGACTTCACTGCTGCGCCGTTGTCGACGAACGCCTTGCCCGACTCGCTGTCGGGCTCCGACAGTTCGAGCGTATCTGCGGGAACGGCGTCCGCGAACGTCGTCATCGCGCTGGCGACGTCACCAGACGCGGTGCCGGACAGTGACTTGACCTTGTCGACGGCCGCCTGCTTGTCCGCAGTCCATGGGTCCAAGTTCTCGGCGGTCCCTGGGCCAGCTTTGACCAACCCAACCAATTCATTGTGGTCGGCGGCAAAGCTGTTGCATACATCGGTGTTCTGGCCGGTAGCCGCCGACTCGTCTGCGCTGCTGCAGCCGGTGGCAAGCACCAAGGCTGCGGCAGCACCGGCCGCGGCAAAGATGAAGCGAGTAGTCGAGCGCATGTATCTCCAATACCTCTCGATGGGAGCCAGTCGAATTGGCCCAAACGTAATTCAGGCCCGCACGGAGTGATCCGTACGGGCCTGAATTGGTAGAACTAAGTCACACCTGGTTCAACCGATCGAGGTCAGTTGAAGCGAACCGGCTGACCGTAAGCAACAGCGGCGATGTCGCCCGCGCTGCTGACGACCTTCACGTACGGACGGACCGTGACGTTACCGATGACGTTGGTGACGGAGCCGTGCAGTCCACGAACCTGGATCGAACCCGACGTGCCTGCGGCGTCTGCAGTGCTGCCCTGGCCGTCATCATCGTTCGTGATCGGGATGGAGTCAGACGTGACCGACTGGATTCCGCCGCCGGGGGTCAGCGCGCCGCTACCCTCAATCGTGGGAAGCAAGTCAGCGTGGAAAGCGATACCGGAGGTAGCTTCGCCGACACCCTCAAGGCCAACCGCAACGGGGCTCTGGGTAGGCGTACCAGCGGCCGGGTTCGGCACGGTGATCTCAGTCGGATTGGCCGCACTGATCGGCAGAGCCGGATTGAAATTCGGGTTGCTGATCTCGATCGTGGCCGGAGCCGGCTCTACGTCGGTCGAGATGGTTCCGGTCGAGGTGTTACCCGAACCGATGTCGAGGCCGAGGGTCGGGGTTGCCCAGGAGAAGGCGACCTGAGGATCGGCAATGGCGAGCGGGTAGCCGACCTGGAAGCCGATCTGGAAAGTGCCCTCGAAGTCGTCGGCCGACGGGCCGGTGACGGTGAACGCAGCGTTCTCGTCGACGAACCACTCACGGGTGAGCGGGTTTCCGTCGAGCGACGGAACGCCATTGATGAACGTGTCGGACAGGGTCACGTTGATGGTGTTTCCGCCAGCGTCGACGACAGAAACCTGTCCGTCCACGCCTGCAGAAGCGGTTCCGGTACCGAGCACCAGGCCGACAACCGATGCACCGGCGACGGTCGCGACACTCATGGACTTGAGTCCCCGGCTGCGCCGCGACTTCTGGATCTCCGTCATTTATTCCTCATCATGTTCAGTCCCAGCGCGGTGTCGCACGGGAAGCTTGTGGCTTTCACCCTCGAACTAGATCGCACGCAACGGTGTGTGCGAGCCCGAGCCAGATGGAGCCTGAAGGCCACATCCTCGATCGATCTGTTCCGAGATGAAGGGCGCGGCACCGTTTCGGTCCCACGCCCTGATCCTCTGGAAGCTGAGGGGAACATTAGAGGAGATGCCTGAGCGTGACAATCCCTACGATCGACGCCCAAACGTTGCCATCTCGTGATGTGTTTCGTCGGCGTGAACATCTTTCACACCCGTGTTAGCGATAACCTGCGTCACAACATCTCCCGAGAAGTCGAAACCGTTACAGGTCCCGATCAGGAGTAAAACCACTCTGATATGGGAAGACGCGGCGGGAGTCATGTCTGGATTGCGCGATTGGACCGTTCCGCAATCCGCTTGCAGTGTCCGTTTTCGACAGCTTCGCCCGGCACTACCGCCGAGTAGGTCGCTAACGACAGGTAAACGATTAACTAACAGACCTGTCATTCAGGGCCGCAAAATGTGTTGTGGATCACACTAAAAGTAATGGGGTGGTCGCTGCTGCTTCAACCAATCGACCGACAACGAGTCGCCATCGGGACCGTCGGCCCGGTCGTCTCCCGTCGCGTCCGGCAACACGTCCCCGAAGATACGAGCGAGCCGGGCCCGTTCTGCTCGGGCCCGGCTCGCTTCGTCGTCCGGTCGATTCTCGATCGGCTCGTCGTTCATCGCAGTGACTACGCGTCCAATCCCGACAGCTCGGCAATGACCTGACTCGCCAGCGGAGTCAGCGTCGCCATGCCGTCACGTATGGCCGCACGGGACGACGCAAGGTTGACCACCAGCGTGCTGCCCGATACTCCGACCAGTCCCCGAGACAGGCCCGCATCCAACGATCCGGCTGCCAGGCCGGAAGAGCGCAGCGCCTCACTGATTCCCGGTATCTCGCGATCTAGCACCTCGGCCGTGACGTCGGGAGTGACGTCGCGAGGCGAGACACCCGTGCCGCCGACGGACACCACCAGGTCGACACCGCCGATCACCGCGGTGTTCAGCGCATTCCGCACGTCCACTTCGTCGGCCGTCACTGCCACCACACCGTCGACCAAGAAACCGGCCTCGGTCAACAGTTCGGTCACCAGCGGACCCGTCGAATCCTTCTCGTTGCTGTGAGCAGTCCGGTCGTCCACGATGACGACCAACGCGCGGCCGGCCAAAGGTGCGTCGAGTTCCATACCGCTCACCGTAGTAGTAAGGCCCGTACCCGGCTCACGCTGTGCGTAAATAGTTGCAATGGTTCCGTGCCTACCGGCTTCCCTGAGCATCAGCGACCGCCCGGGAACGACGGGATCTGCAGTGACGGGACCTGCGCGGCGGGTGCCGCAGCCGGCTCGGCGGTGCCCAGCGTCACGTCGACGGTCTTCTCGCTGCCACCGTCCGTGTACGTGATCTTCACCGAATCGCCGGGTGCGTGCGAACGCACCGCGGCGATCAGCGCGTCACCGCTGGCGACGATCCGATCGTCGACCTTGGTGATGACCGCGCCCTTCGGAATGCCGGCCGCCGCAGCCGGGCCACCCTCGGTGACCTCGACGACGGTTGCGCCGTTGGCATCGTCCTTGGACGGCACCTGCACACCGATCATCGCTTGAGTGGCTTTGCCGGTGGTGGTCAGCTCGTCGGCGATCCGCTTGGCCTGATCGACCGGGATTGCGAATCCGAGACCGATCGATCCGCTCTGAGCGCCGGAGCCCTCACTGCCGCCGAGTGTCGCGATGGCGGTGTTGATGCCGATCAGTTGCCCATCGGTGTTGACGAGAGCGCCGCCGGAATTACCGGGGTTGATGGCCGCGTCGGTCTGAATGGCGTCGATCACCGAGTTCTGGTTGCCGGACTCACCGGACGTCGATACCGGGCGGTTGAGCGAGGAAACGATGCCGGTGGTGACGGTGCCGGCCAGGCCCAGAGGCGAGCCGATGGCGACGACCTGCTGGCCGACCTCGAGGTTGGACGAGCTGCCCAACTCGATCGGCGTCAGATTCGTCTTTCCTTCGGCCTTGATGACGGCCATGTCCGAGACGGAGTCGGCACCGACGATGGTGGCGTCGGCCACCGACCCGTCGGCGAACGCGACGGTCAGTTTGCCGTTGGCTCCTGCGCCGGTGGCGACGTGGTTGTTCGTCAGGATCAGGCCGTCGCTGCTGAGGATGACGCCGGAGCCCTCACCTTCCTGCTGCGAGCCCTTCACCTGAATCTGCACGACACTCGGCAGCACCTTGTTCGCGACGGCCTGAACGGAACCGTCGGGGAAATTGGCGGCCGGCTGAGCGGCGGTGATCGGTGAGTTCAACGAATTGGTGACACCGGCGTTGTTGCCGTTGGCGTTGTTGGTCGCGATGGCACCGACAGCGCCGCCGATTCCGCCGCCCACGAGAACGAGAGCAATCGCTCCGGCCACCAGAGCAGACCGACCCGGCCGGGACTTGACGGTGCCGGATGTCGAATGAGGCTGCGGCGCAACCTGTTGGGGCTGCGCATGCTGGCCCGGGTTGTGCTGACCGGGGTTGCGCTGACCGGCCTGCGAGTCGCCGTGCTGACCGTAGGGGCCGTAGCCTGGCTGGTACTGATTCTGCCCGTAGCCCGCGTACTGCTGGGGGTAGCTCTGCTGGGGATGCGCCTGCTGGGGTGGGAACTGCTGCGTGGGATTCTGCTGGGTGGGCTGCTGAGCCGGCTGCTGCTGGGTGGGCTGGTGCTGAGTCGAGGGATCGTGCTCGCCGCCGTGTGAAGCCCGGTCCGCAGGATGATGCTGTGCACCGGCATCCCGTCCGGGCTGTTCTGGTTCGTTACGGTCGTCGCTCATCGCTGTTGCTTCCTTCGATAGAGACCTCGGCTTCGAGGTCGCCCGCCTTCTTGCTACTCACTGTGCAGGGCGGTACTGAGAGCGCGCTGAGACTCGCCTATCAGTTTGCCGAGAGTGTCTCGTGGTCCGCGGCACCCTCACCGGGCAACACGATTCGGATGAGAGCTCCACCCCGCTCGGACACCTCGACGGCAATCGTGCCGCCGTGTTTGACGACCACCTGCCGCACGATGGCAAGTCCCAGACCGGATCCGGGCATCGAACGCGATGCCGTCGAGCGATAGAAACGCTCGAAGACGAGTTCGCGGTCTTCCTCCGGAATGCCGGGGCCCGCGTCGTCCACTGTCAGCTCGAGCAGGCCTTCACCGATCTGCCGCATGGCAATTCGGACTTCTCCGCCGCTGGGGCTCCACTTGGCCGCGTTGTCGAGCACATTGAGCACTGCCCTCGACAAGCCCGCCTGATCTCCGTATACGAACCACGGCATGAGCGTGGCATCGAAGTCGATCTCGTTGCGACGCCTGCGAGCTCGTTCGAGGCTGCGCTCGACCGCATCGGCCAGATCGACCCGCTCGAACACCGTCTCGGGTGCGTCCTCGCGTGCAAGGTCCACCAGATCACCCACCAGCGTGGACAATTCCTGGATTTGCGCCACCACGTCGGTTCGCAGCTCGGCCATGTCCTCGTCGGGAATGGACGGTGCGCCCGGACGCCCGGCCGCGATCAACAGTTCCATGTTGGTGCGCAGCGACGTCAACGGCGTCCGAAGTTCGTGCCCGGCGTCGGCGACCAATCTGCTCTGCCTGCCGCGAGATTCGGCCAAGGCTCGGAGCATCGTGTTGAAACTCTCGGTCAATCGGGCCAATTCGTCGTCGCCGGTCACCGGAATCGGCGTCAGATCGTCGGTACGCGCCACCCGCTCTGCGGCGGCGGTCAATCGTGCAATCGGCCGCAAACCGGTGCGCGCCACGGCCATGCCTGCACCCGCCGCCAGCACGACACCACAGGCTCCCACGATCAGCAGAACCCACGCCAAACGATCCAGCACTTCTCCGGTGGGCAGCAGTCGCTGCGCCACGATCAGGGTGCTGCCGTCCTTGGTGCGCAGCGCGAGCACTCGCTGATCGTCGAGTGTGCGCAGCGACGAGGCCTGCTCTCCGCGCACCACAGCAAGTTCCGAATCGCCGACGGGCACCTTGGGTCCGGGCGGGTTGTAACTGGTCATGTCGGGGTAGATCAACGCCACACTGACGTCGGTGCTGTACAACGTGGCACCGGCCACGAACCGTGGGTCGTAGGACACCAGGTCCGATTCCGCCAATGCCGATGCGCGAGAACGCAACTGGGTGTCCACGTCGCCGTACAGCGCGCGCGAGACCACGGTGTAGGCCGCAATGGCCATGACGGCCACCGCGATCGCCACGACGGACGCAGCCAACAGCGTCACCCGCCACCGCAACGACACCGATCTCGTCAACGGCGTCGGTGGCCGCATCGGCGGAGGCGGAAGTGCGCCGCCGTCGGGCGTCTTGCGCCCGAACGAACTGCCTATCACGGGGGCGTCTCGCGCAGGACGTATCCGACACCGCGAACGGTATGGATCAGTCGCGACTCCCCTTCGGCCTCGGTCTTGCGCCGCAGATACCCGACGTACACCTCGAGCGCGTTGCCGGAAGTCGGGAAGTCGTAGCCCCAGACCTCTTCGAGAATGCGACTTCTGGTGAGCACTCGGCGCGGATTGGTCATGAGCATCTCGAGCAACGAGAACTCGGTCCTGGTGAGGCTGATCGAACGCTCGCCGCGCGAGACCTCACGGGTGACCGGGTCCAGCGACAGGTCCGCGAACGTCATGGTCTCCGAGTCGATGCCGGCTTCCATAGCTGTGCGCCGCAACAATGCCCGCAGCCGAGCCAGGAGCTCCTCGAGCGCGAACGGCTTGGGCAGGTAGTCGTCTGCACCGGCGTCGAGACCGGCTACGCGCTCGGACACCGAATCACGCGCCGTCAGCACCAGGATCGGCAGGTCGTCGCCCACGCTGCGCAATCGCCGACACACCTCGAGGCCGTCGAGACGCGGCATCATCACATCGAGCACCAACGCATCGGGACGCGCCGCAGCTACCTGTTCCAGGGCATCGAGGCCGTCGACCGCCAGGTCCACGGTGTACCCGTTGAACGTGAGCGACCTGCGCAGCGATTCGCGCACCGCTCGATCGTCGTCGACCACCAGTATCCGCATCGGTACAGTTTGTCCTGGTCGACTGAGACACGGCTGAGAGGGGTGGTCGGTCGGTACGCGCTCCGGCAGTCGGAGCTCACAGCGTGGGCAGGTTCCGAGCCTGCGGCAGGTTCCATTTACGCCACAGGGCCAGCAATCTCAGGCCGGTCGCCAGTATCGTCCCCGCGACCAACCCGACGTTCTCCGGCAGAGTGAGCGCCTCGGCCACCACGACGGCCGTCGCGCCGAGCAGCGCAGGTAGGGCATACAGGTCGCGGTGCAGCAGCAGGGGCACGTCGTTGACGAGGACGTCCCGGATCACGCCACCGGCTACGGCCGTCGTCGTCCCGATGAGCGCTCCGGACAGGGCACTACCGCCGACACTCAGGGCGATCGTCGCGCCCGTCGAGGCGAACAAGCCCATCCCGAACGCGTCGAGCACGAGCACACCCCGACGCACCTTGCCCATCTGCCGATGTGCGACGAACACCACGAGCGAGGCGAAGAACCCGACGGTGACGTTCGGCCAGGTGTCCAGCGACGTCGGTGGATGGATACCGAGCAGCACATCGCGAACGATGCCGCCCCCGATGCCCGTCGTGATTCCGACGACGCAGACCCCGAACAAGTCGAGTCGTCGATATACCCCGACCAGTGCACCCGACGCCGCGAAGACTGCGATACCGATGTATCCGAGGAGGTCGAGAAGCACCGAACGAGCATGTCATGCGACTGACAGCTGCTTCACAGCAACGTCGAAACGCTGTCACAGCCTCCAGGAGCACGGTTGCGTTGTCAGAGAGCGCCGACGAGTAAGGACGAAGACATGGGTATCGGATTCAAGAAGACGATCGCCACCCTCGCAGTGGCTGGGGCACTGACCCTCGGCGGCGGCGCTATCGCCGACGCAGCACCCGACCGCGCGACGCTTCCCGCAGTGGCCGGAATGACCGAATCGGACGCGGTGCAGGCGTTGTCGGATGCAGGCTTCTCCGACGTCAGCTCCGACTACGACCGTCCCGACGCGACGGTCGTCGGAACCAACTTTCAAGCCGGTGACAAGGTCAGCGAGAACGCCGCCCTCCTACTGATAGTCGGTGCCGGCTAAGTCAGCCGAACCGTCCCGTCGTCGTCGACGCTCCAACCGGGGTTGTGGCAGATTTCCCAGATGACTCCGTTGGGGTCGGCGATGTGGGCGTGATAGCCACCGAACGATGTTCGCTGAGGTGTCTTGATGGGTGTCGCGCCCGCCGCGAGGGTGGCCGCGAACATCGCGTCGACGGCTGCCGCGTCGTCGACGTTGTGCGCCAACGTGACCGAGCCGAGGTCGTGCTCGCGAGGCGGACGTCCCAGATCCCCGTCGAACGCGGTGGCGTCGTACAGACCGAGCACCGCACCGGGCCCGATCTGGAAGAACAGGATTTCGCCAGGAACGTCGAGCAACGGCATCCACCCAAGCCCGTCGCAGTAGAACGACCGGGCTGCATCGAGATCCGCAGTGGCCAGAGTGGTGAAATGAACTTGCTGCCGCATCGCCCCATTGTTTCAGGCGATAGTCTCGATCGGGTGCCGTCCGGCACATTCGAAGTTCTCGAATCGAGGTGACCCGAAGTGCCGATCGTCGACAATGCCGTCTACGTCGAGGGAAAGCGGACCGCGAATCCGGAGAGTCTCGACATCACGTTCGAGTGCATGCGTGACCGCCACGGCATGGCGTGGATCGGCCTGTACCGTCCCGAGATCAGCGAAATCAACGCGGTGGCTACGGAATTCGGGCTTCACCGACTCGCCGTCGAGGATGCCATCGCGGCACATCAGCGGCCGAAGCTCGAACGCTACGCCGAGCAACTGTTCGTCGTGCTGCGGCCCGCCCGATACATCGACGAGACCGAAAAGGTCGAATTCGGTGAATTGCACATCTTTCTCGGAGCCGATTTCGTCGTCACGATCCGCCACGCCGAATCACCCGAACTCGGTCTCGTCCGACATCGACTGGAGGAATCGCCCGAGTTGCTCGCGCTCGGACCCGAGGCAATCCTGTACGGCATCCTCGACCAGGTTGTCGACGAGTACGTCCCAGTGGTGAAGGGACTGCAGACCGACATCGACGAAATCGAGGATCAGCTGTTCACCGGCGATCCCAGCGTATCGCGGCGCATCTACTCACTGCTGCGTGAGGTATCCGAATTCGACCGTGCGGCAAAGCCTCTGGTGGAGATGATCGAATCCCTCAAGCGCGGGTCCGACAAGTATCACGTCGATGTCGAACTGCAGCGAAACCTTCGGGACGTGTTGGACCACGCAATCCGCATCTCCGACCGCATCGAATCGTTCCGATCCAACCTGCAGAACGCGATGACGGTGCACTCCACCATGGTGGCGCAGCAGCAGAACGAAGAGATGCGGAACATGACGCAGGTCAGCCTCGAGCAGAACGAACAGGTCAAACGAATCTCGTCCTGGGGCGCAATCCTGTTCGCGCCGTCGCTCATCGCCGCGATCTACGGCATGAACTTCGAGGACATGCCGGAACTGAAGTGGCACTTGGGTTATCCGCTGGCACTGATCGCCATGGTGATCTGCTCCAGCGCGCTCTACGTGGTGTTCAAACGCCAGAAGTGGCTGTAGACGGTATGGAGGTCTTGGCTGGGGCCCCTCCGCATGTAAGCGTGGGTTGCCGACAGGAGTGGGTCCTGGCCGGTAGAGCCACAGATGTGGGA